>CAVJKK010000053.1:0-7167 GCA_963649855.1 Anaerovoracaceae bacterium | reverse complement strand
GTAAGTTTAGTCTGCAAGGTTGAATCGGTATTCCCGCTCATCACGAAAAAAACAGTTGAAGCACTGAAAGCAAAGGCTGAAGGTGTTTTTTTTAAGGAACGGAACGAATGGGCAGAAAAAATTGCACTCCTCACAAAGCAGAATCATTCGGTACAGACGGGAAGCCCTGAAAAAGAAGAAAAACGCAGCGGTTTTGAAAATTCCGTTAATCCGCGCAGTTTTATTGAAACGCTTCCTTCCCTTGCGCAGAAATGCGGACTTAAAGAAAGCGACCTTCTTGTAACGACAGACGTAGGGCAGCACCAGATGTTTGCGGCACAGTACTACCCCGTAAATGAACCGCGCACGTTCTTAACTTCCGGCAGTCTCGGCACGATGGGATTCGGTCTGCCGGCAGCAATAGGGGCAGCGATTGCAAATCCACAGAAAAGAATTATCTGCATAAGCGGGGACGGTTCAATTCTGATGAACGTTCAGGAACTTGCCACCCTTGCGGAAAACAATCTTGCCGTGACGGTGATTGTCTTCGTGAATCACACTTTGGGAATGGTTTACCAGCAGCAGAAATTTCTGTTTGATAGGAACTACTCTGCAAGCAATTTTCTGTATGAGCCTGATTTACTGAAGATTGCAGCCGGTTTTGGAATTGAAGGAACGGACGCCACGACCGACCGGGAATGGTACAAAAAAGCCTTTGACACAAACCGCAGAAATAAGCCGTATTTTGTTACCGTCAAAGTTGACCCGGAAGAAAACGTACTTCCGTTCGTTCCCGGCGGAAAGGCAAACATCGACTCGATAAGATAATGGAAGAATAGGCAGGCACAAGGTAGTGTCTGCCCGTTTTTCTAGAAGTTTTCAAGCGTCTGCTTCAGGATTTTTAAGCCTTCGTCTATTTCTTCGTCTGTGATGTTGAGCGGAGGAACAAGGCGGAGTGTGTTTTTTCCCGCAGTTGAAGTTAAAAGTCCATTTGCAAGGAGCTGTTTTTCAAGTTCAACGGCGCTTTTGTCTTCTGCAATGTCAACGCCAATCATAAGTCCTTTTCCGCGAACTTCCAGCGTATTTTTGTTTTTCCAGCCCGAAATCTGACTGCGGATGTATTCTCCCTTGGTTATGACGCTTTCAAGGAAGCCTGGTTTCTGAAGTTCTTCAAGCACGACGAGCCCCGCCGCACATGCAAGGGGATTTCCCGCAAAGGTTGACTGATGGTCGCCCGCCTTGAACACGCCGTTCGCCTTTCCGCGGAAGAGGATGCCTCCCATCGGAACGCCGCCTGCAACGCCTTTTGCAAAGCTTACGACTTCCGGCTCAAAACCGAGTTCATCACTTGCAAGAAGTGAGCCCGTGCGCCCGAAACCTGTCTGAACTTCGTCTGCCATCACGATTGCGCCCGCGTCTCTTGCCGCCTTTGCAGCCGCTTTTGCCCACTCCGGGTCGATTAAGTTTACGCCGCCTTCTCCCTGAACGCACTCAATCATGAGTGCTGCGGTCGTGTCGTCAAATGCCGTTTTGATTGCTTCCCAGTCGTTCGGTTTTATCGTCTTAAAGCCTTCAACGTATGGCGCAAAGTACGGAGGATGGAATTTTTCCTGTCCCGTTGCCGTCAGAGTTGCGAGAGTTCTTCCGTGGAATGAAGACTCGAGGGTGTAGATTACATGGCGTTTTTCTCCGCCGTTTAAATAGCCGTATTTGCGTGCGAGCTTGAATGCCGCTTCGTTGCCTTCTCCGCCGGAGTTGCCGAAATAGACGCCTTCAAAGCCCGTAGCCTTTAAAAGTTTCTGAGCGAACTCAACTCCCACGTCGCTTGTAAAATAATTGCAGACGTGAATCTGTTTTGCCGCCTGTTCCAGCACTGCCTTTACGAGCGGTTCAAAGCCGTGTCCAAGGCAGTTTACGGCAATGCCTGCGAGGAAATCGATGTATTTTTTGCCGTTTACGTCGTAGCAGGTTGAGCCTTTGCCGTAAGCGAACGTTACGTCAAATGAGCCGTAATTATTAACAACTGTTTTGCTTCCCATGTTTTTATCCTTTTTCATAAAAAAGGCTTTCGGTCGGTTCTGTCATCATTTTGTTCAAGTTATAAAATAACTTCAAATAGCCTTCCGCCAAAAACCTGCCACGAGCCGCGTGGTTGAGGCAAGCTCAAGACGCGTCTGTGTCAGAACTTTGGCTACGACTATTTGACTTTTTTTTAACAACGGACAATTTTTATTAACATTCTCCCTGCGCCTTTTTTTGCTAATTTGCACAATACTAAAAAACTCGACATTCAGACTATTAAAATAAGATTCAAATAACCGCTCGTCAAGAATTTGACGCGCGCTCTAATAAATCATCGTGCCGATACCGCGGTCGCTGAACATTTCTATCAAGAGCGAGTGCGGGACGCGGCCGTCTATGATGTGCGTTCTTGGTACTCCGCCATTGCGCGCCATCATGCAGCATTCTATTTTCGGTATCATTCCGCCGGCGATTGTGCCGTCGTCGATGTACTGCTGTACGTCTTCAATGTGGATTCTCTGCAAAAGCGAATGAGGATCGTTTACGTCTTTCAGCACGCCCGGAACGTTTGTCAGCTGAACGAATTTTTCTGCCTTCAGTGCAATCGCAATTTTTGCCGCTGCTGTGTCTGCGTTTATGTTGTAGCGACTCATGTCTCCCGTTTCTCCAAGCGCAACCGTCGAAACAACCGGAATAAAGCCTTCATCCAGAAGCGACTGTACAATTTCCGGGTGAACTTCCGTCACTTCCCCGACAAAGCCGAGGTCTTCCCCGCCCTTATTGATTTTTTTTGCACGCAGAAGTCCTGAATCCACGCCCGAAAGTCCAACCGCCTTGCCGCCTTCCTGCAGCAGAAGTCCGCAGATGTCCTTGTTGAGTTTTCCCGTCAGAACCATCTGCACGATTTCCATCGTATCGCCGTCTGTATAGCGCAGCCCGTTGATGAATTTCGGTTCAATGCCGACGCGTTCGAGCATATGGTTGATTTCAGGTCCGCCGCCGTGAACGAGTACGACTTTTATTCCAATCGTGTTCAAAAGGACTATGTCCTTCATTACGGCAGACTTTAATTCTTCGTTGAGCATTGCGTTTCCGCCGTACTTTACGACAACAGTCTTGCCGACCCAGTGCCTGAAATACGGCAGTGCCTGAACGAGGACGTCGCTCCAGTGTTCGTTGTCAAGTCTCGGATTTTCTACAAAATTTTCTTCCATATTTATTCCCCGTAGTGTTCATTTTTTTGCGCTGAGTACAGCGTTCTGTTACGTGCGGTAGTCTCCGTTGATTTTTACATAATCGTAGGTAAGGTCGCAGCCCCATGCCGTGCCCTCTGCCGTGCCATCTTCAAGTTCAACGAGGATTTCTACTGATTCTTCGCTTAAGATTTTCTTTGCAAGGTCTTCGTCAAAATCGAGAGGAACTCCGTGATCAAAAACCCTGACTGAATGTTCTTTTCCGCCGTTCTGTGCGCCTGCCTCAAAATAGCGCTTTGAGTTTTCGCGGCTGAAGAATGAAACGCTCGTTTTTTCCGGCGTAAAATTGAAGCCTGAATATCCCATCGCGTCAAGGATTCTTCCCCAGTTTGCGTCTGCCCCGAAAAATGCAGCCTTTACAAGATTTGAACAGATTACAGCCTTTGCAAGTCCGCGCGCGTTTTCTACAGTGTCTGCTCCGTGGACATTGCACGTTACAAGCCTTGAAGCGCCTTCCCCGTCCGCAGCAATTTTTTTTGCCATCTGAATATTAAGAGTGTCGAGGGCTTCAAGAAAAGCGTTAAAGTCTTTGCCCTCAGAGGTGATTTCTGCATTGCCCGCCTTTCCGTTTGCGAGAATCAAAAGAGTGTCGTTTGTCGAAGTGTCTCCGTCAATCGAAACGCAGTTATAGCTTTTTGCAGCGGACAGACGAAGGGCTTTTTCAAGCATTTCGGAACTGATTGCGCAGTCTGTAGTTACGACGCTAAGCATTGTTCCGAGGTTGATGTGAATCATTCCCGAACCTTTTGCCATCGTTCCCATAGTTACGGTCTTTCCGCCGATTTCTGCCTTTAATGCAACTTCCTTGTATTTTGTGTCCGTCGTCATGATTGCCTGGCGCGCTTCAACGTTGCCTTTTTTGCTTAAAAGCCGCACGCTTTCATCAAGCCCGTTCAAGATTTTTTCTACGGGAAGCTGCTGTCCGATTACTCCGGTTGAACACACGAGAACATCATCCTTGCTTACGTTCAATTTTGAAGCAACCGCTTCCGCTTCTTTTTCTGCGTTTTTATAGCCCTGCTCACCGGTACATGCGTTTGCATTGCCCGAGTTCATGATTACAGCCTGAGCTTTTCCGTTTTTTATCTGATTTTTCGTAAATTTTACACATTCAGCCTTTACGCGGTTCTGAGTGAAAACTCCTGCAGCATTGCACAGACTGTCGCTGAAAATTAAAGCCGTATCAAAAGTCGTACGGTTCGCCTTGATTTTATTTAACACGCCGCTTGCGGTAAATCCCTGTGCAGCAGCAACTCCGCCTTCAATAAATTCAAAATTCATTATTTTCTCCTGTTCTGTAAAATACAGCACTATAAAAAGGCTTACGCCTTTTTTACACTATTTTTTGCATAAATATTCATTGATTATAAAAAGTTATGTATATTTATGCAAGTTAATTTGACACTACCATCACTGTTTCTTTTTTCTTCCCCTAACGTTCAATTCTTTTTATAATATGGCGCATGACGAATGATGAACTGGAAAAATTAAACGAAGAATGTAAGAAATTCATTGAGGTTTTTGAATCAAACAACGCGGTCTGTGGCGACGGAACTTTTGAGGCGGATAATGTAAAATCAACAGTGCTTCAGATGATTTCGCTCGCTCTCACTAAGGAACAGGCAGACGCTTTAACCGCCTGGATGGAACAGCACGAGTTTTTTACAAGCCCGGCAAGTGCAAAGTATCACGCGAACGTTGCAGGCGGGCTTGCTGCACATTCACTCATGGTAACTTACCAGTGCTTTAAGTTTGCGCCGGCAGTTTTTTCAAACTTTATGCTCACAAAGCGCGCAGGCGACTACTCTTTTACCGCTGCGGACATCTTTGTTGCGGCAATCAGCCACGACTTCTGCAAGGCAGGATTTTACAGCGTTGAACACCGGAAGACGAAAAACTATCAGGGAAACTGGGTTTACGAGCCATACTACAAGGTGAAAGCGGAAAGCCGCAATTTAGGACACGGCAATGAATCCGTTTTAATGCTCCTGGACTGTCTGCCGGAATACATAAAAAAACGCCCGGTCTTAGAAGCTGTCAGCCGGCACATGGGTTTCAGCGATTTAAGTCCGAACGAAACCTACAACTATTCAAACTTTCTGCAGAATCCGCTCGTAATACTTTTACAGCTCGCGGATCAGACTGCCGCGCAATGGTGGGACTGCTAAAAAAAGCCGGAACTTTATGTTCCGGCTTTTTATTTTTTTATTTTACAATGTTGCAAGCGTGCGGTCGATTCTCTGCAGACTACGCTCTTTTCCGAGTACGCTGATTGAACCGATTAACGGCGGAGAAACGCGGCTTCCCGTTACTGCCATACGGATTGGCATCATGAAATCGCCGAGTTTAATCCCGAGTTCTTCGGCTTTTGCCTTTGCAAAGTTTTCTGCGCCTTCATGGTCAGTTTCAAATACTTTTGCAACGAATTCTTTTGCAACGTTCAGGACTTCCTTTGTTTTTTCTGCATCGATTCTTTTAGGAATGATCTGATCTGCAGGAGGAACAGGCGGTTCAGTAAACATAAAGTGAACCATTTCTGCTGCTTCCGTCAGGAACTTCAGGCGTTCCTGAATGAGCGGCATAAGTCCCATCAAAGTTTTCTTTACGTCTGCGCTCGTCATGTTCATAGACTTGTCTACGCAGTAAGGCTCACCGTCTTCCCCAAGTGCAACACCAGAGAATTCAGGACCAACGTTCGGTTTCGGCTGAGGATTTTCAGGGTTGATTTCAAGAGTTGCGTCCCCGGTTCCAGTGATGAACGGCAAAGTCCACTTGTAAAGGTCTTCCGTTGAAAGCTGGCGGATATAGTTCGCATTGTAGAATTCAAGTTTTTTATAGTCAAAAACTGCAGGAGCCTTGTTAAGATGTTCAAGGCTGAAGTTTTCTGCAAGTTCCTTGAGAGTATAGAATTCTTTTCCTTCTTCGTAAGAACATCCCAGAAGAGCAACATAATTGATGATTGCCTGCGGAAGATAACCGCGTGCACGGAATTCGTTCAAGGAAGTTGAGCCGTGGCGTTTAGAAAGTTTTTTGCCGTCTGCTCCGTTTACCATCGGCAGGTGGCAGAATTCAGGATGTTCCCAGCCGAAAGCCTTGTACATCTGCACGTGCAGAGGAGTTGAAGGAATCCATTCCTGAGCGCGCATGACGTGAGAAATGTGCATCAAATGGTCATCAACGATGTTCGCAAGGTGATAAGTCGGGAAGCCGTCAGACTTTAAAAGAATCGGATCTGGTGAAATGTCTTCATTCTTCCATACGATGTCGCCTAAGATGTGGTCAGAGAATTTTGTTTCGCCTTCCATTGGAACTTTAAGGCGGATTACATGAGGAACTCCGGCAGCAAGTTTTTCCTGCACTTCTTCAGCAGTCAGGTGGCGGCAGTTTCTGTCGTAGCCCGGAGCCATCTTGTTTTCAGTCTGAATCTTGCGGATTCTTTCAAGGCGTTCTGCATCGCAGAAGCAGTAGTAGGCTTCGCCTTTTTCAAGAAGCTCGTTTGCATATTTTTTGTAGAGTTCAAAGCGTTCACTCTGAACATAAGGACCGTATTCACCGCCCTTGTCGCCCCCCTCGTCCCAGTCAATTCCGAGCCAGGCAAGAGTATCATAGAGATTGTTGACATATTTTTCGTCAAAACGGGTGCGGTCAGTATCTTCAAGACGAAGAATGAATTTTCCGCCCTTAGAACGTGCATAAAGGTAGTTAAACAGTGCAGTACGAACGCCGCCGATGTGCTGCATTCCTGTCGGAGACGGAGCGTAGCGGACGCGTACTTCTTTAATATTTTCCATAAAAAACTCCTGAAGTTAGTCGTTATATAATAATGAAATTCAATTTTCTGCTCAATCAAAATAAAAATGAGGATTTTTCACTGATAGATTTATCTGCTCACCGTAATCCAGCGTATTTTATT
>CAVJKK010000052.1:0-7924 GCA_963649855.1 Anaerovoracaceae bacterium | reverse complement strand
GAACAGCAGCGCTTCCGTGATAACCTGAAAATTGCGGCAAAATGCCACGATTTTGGAAAAATTGCCATTTCAGACCTTATTCTTAAAAAGACCAAGCCTGGACTTGATGTAAATGAACGCGCCGTAATGAAAGGTCACACCTGCGTTGGTGCACTTTTGTTTGCGGATGCAGAATCTCCGCTTGACGAAATGTGTCGCGATGTTACCCTGCGCCATCACGAATGGTGGGACGGAAACGAAAGGGGCTATCCCGGCGACTTTGACTATTCAGACTATGAACCAGGAACTCCGATTCCGCAGACTCGCCCGCTGAAGGGTGAAGAAATTCCGCTTGCCGCGAGGATTGTCGCACTTGCCGATGTTTTTGACGCCTTAAGTCACAAGCGTTCCTATAAAGATGCGTGGTCGCTGGAAGATTCGTTTGAAGAAATCGAAAGTCTTGCAGGCAAACAGTTTGACCCGGACGTCGTAAAGGCTTTTATTCAGATCCGTGACCGGATTGTTGCAATCAATAATGCGTGGGAAGCAAAAGAAAATCACGACGAATAAATAGCGCCTTTATTCTGTTTTACTTTGTTCTTGTTGAAAAAGTTTCGTTTACAATCAGCTGGCTTGTGTGGCGTTCAAAAGCATCTGCAAATTTTTTCAGTTCTTTCTGACCGTAACGGCTTTTTGTGCTTTCCGAAAGCCCGAGCATTGCAAGGTTCAGGTTGAAATTCCGCTCACTTAAGCGTTCGCCTATGTTTTCTTTAGTAAAAACAGTTCCGCGGTCGTTCATCACAAAGACTTTTTTTTCGACCAGCCGTGCTGCAAACGGAATGTCGCGGGTGATTACGACGTCGTTCTGTTTCGCGTTTTCAAAAATGTAGTCGTCCGCTGCGCCCGCAGTTTTTTCTACAATGTGCATTTTAAACAGCGGGTTGTTCTTCGGTATGGAAACTTCGTGATTTGCGACAAAATTTACGTTCATGTTTCTGGCTTTTGCCATGTCGATTACGTGATTTTTTACGGGAAGAGGGCAGGAGTCCGCGTCAATCCAGATATAAAAAGAATACATTATTTTGTTTCCGTGTCTTTTAACGCCTGCTCAAGCTTTTTTATCATTCTCTGGGTAAGAAGCTGCACTTTTTGGCTGTTTTCTGTGTCCGGAGAAGCTGACTGGCTTATTGCCTGTTTTTGTGCTGAGTTTATTTCGGCGGATTTTGACTTTTCCTTATAGAGTTCATCGCAGAGCATGATTCCGGCAAGAATTGAAATGTCGAGTTCTGTCTTTAACATTCCGCTTTTTTTGATTTCGTCAACGAGTTTTGTGTAGTAGCCAAGGAGTTTGTTAAGGTATTCGTCATCTTCGCTCGCTTTGATTGAAAACGAAGTGCCAAGTACGTTAATCTGCAATTTTCCCATAAATCTGCCTTTTAAAACTAGAAAATGTCAAATGCAGGCTGGATTGTGTCTTGGATTTTTGGCTGAATGATATTCTGCTTGACTGGGGCTGCCGTGTCGAAAGAGTCAGCGATTTTCTGAGGCTGGACTTCCGGCTGTGCTGGATTTTGCACGGGATTTGCCGGCTGGTTCTGTGTCTGTGCCGGGCTTGCTGGCTGTGTATGATTTTGTGCAGGCTGAACTGGCTGGTTCTGCTGTGCTGAAGTTTCAGAATGGGTGGCAGGAGCCGGAACTTTTTCCGCTGTTGCAGCAGCGTGAACTGCATTTTCAACAACGTTCAGACGTTCCAGCGCCTTTAAGATTCCTTCCTCGATCTTACCCTGGTCTGACTGAAAACTTGAAAATTGCTCCGTTTTTGCGGAAAGTGCGTTTGTGAGCTCTGCGCATTTTCTACGCAAAGCAGCATTTTCTGCATTAAGCTGTTCGATTTTTCTAACAGCATTTTCAACTTTTTCTTCCAGCAACAGGACTTGATCGAGCGAAATCATTTTTACGTCTCCGTAAAACTATTTGTTGAGTGCTTTTTTAGCAACTTCAACAACTGCTTTGAAAGCTGCAGGATCTTCAATAGCCATGTTAGAGAGAGCCTTGCGGTTCAGTGTAACACCAGCCTTGTTAAGACCGTCGATAAAGCGTGAGTAAGAAAGACCTTCATCACGAACTGCTGCGTTGATACGTGCAATCCACAACTGGCGGAAGTCGCCCTTGCGGTCACGGCGGTCAACGTAAGCGTGGCGGAGTGCCTTTACTACAGCGTCTTTTGCTGCTTTATAGTTTGTTCCGCGGCGTCCAGTAAAGCCACTAGCGAGCTTAAGGATTTTTGCACGGCGGTTATTGCGTTTTGTACCATCTATTGCTCTAGACATTTTATTCTCCTGAAGTTTGGGCTATTAGCCGTATGGAAGCTGCTGTTTGCGGATTCTTGGTGCTGAATCTTCAGACAGAATTCCAGCGCCGCGAAGGTGCATCTTACGTTTTGGTGATTTCTTTGTCAAAATATGACGAAGATTCATTTTCTTGTACTTTACTTTGCCAGTTCCAGTAAGAGAAAATCTCTTAGCTGAGGCTCTCTTTGTCTTCATCTTAGGCATTTTTCTTTACCTCATTCCTTTACTTGACTTTCGAGTTTAAGGTCATCGACATAAAACGACCTTCCATTGCCGGGGCCTTTTCAATGGCATATGAACCTTCCCGAAGTCTTTTTTCTACTTCTTTCAGGACATCAAAACCTAATTCAGTGTGGGCAAGTTCACGACCGCGGAAACGAATCGTTACTTTTACCTTGTCACCTTCATCAAGAAATTCCTGAATGTGTTTTGCCTTGGTGTCTAAGTCACCCGAACCGATTTTAGGCTGCATTCGGATTTCCTTATTCTTAAGGGCTTTCTGGTTCTTGCGGGAATCACGGAGTCTTTTTTCCTGCTCGTACCGATACTTACCGAAGTTAAGAATCTTGCAAACCGGCGGATTTGCGTTAGGGGACACTTCAACAAGGTCGAGATTTCTCTCTTTTGCTAATTCCAGTGCTTCTCGAGTGGAGATAATTCTAACTTCGCTCTTTTCACCTTCACCATCAATCAAACGAACCTCACGAACACGAATCTGTTCATTGATTCTTAAACCTTTTATGTCTGCCAACGTTCCTCCTAGTGTTTACAAAACACTTTTCAATAAGTCCCAAAATACTATCAGAAATGGAAGCCGGTGTCTAGTAAGTCACCGGGGATTTATTTTAGTAATGCGAAATAGCCTTTTACCGGAAATCCTCTAAAATTGACCGGATATTCATTTTTTGATATTTTCTTTTCTATGTATTTGTTTTTATTTCTGCTTTTTCCGGTTGTAAGTTTTTTTTATGCTTTCAGGGAATATAAAAACTTCGGCTTTGAAAATCTTAAAAAACGGTTTTTCGTTGCTGTTTTTGGTGCGCTGTGCGGAACGGCTTTGTGCGCGATTTTTGAATTCGTTATTTTTGTTCCGGTTTTTCAGCGGGATAAGTTCGCAATGTTTACGCTTATCCGCTGGATTTTTTCTTCACTTATACCGTTTTTGTTTTTTGTGCTTTTTCTTTTGTGGTCGAAAGATGAATGGCAGGTAAGGGCGGGCAGTTTTCTGTATTTTGCGCTGCCGTTCTGCTGTGTTTATGTTCCGTTTTACTGTTTTACGCAGGAAGTTTGTTCTGCGTTTGTTATTTTTGTACTTCCCGTGCTGGTGCTTTTTGAACTTTTTGCTGTCAACCGGGAATTTTCTGACTTTTTCTGTGCGTGCAGCGTAAAATCTCCGGAAATGCTTCTTTCTGCTTTTTTGATTTTGTTGGAATCTTTAGCTCCGTGTGTCATTTATTCGTTGAGCTACTTCAACTTTTTTGCGGGACTGTGGATTGTGCTGTCTATAGCCTTTGTTTTCCTCTGTATGGTCCGTGCAAAAATCAACTTAAAGACGGCGCTTGCCGTTGCGTAAAAAAAATGCAGGGGTGGTTGAGCCTGTCGAAACCACTTGAAAAGGCTTGATTTCGACGAGCTCAATAGGCGCCGTTTATTTTATCTTAGTCCAGTGCGTGACCGGCAGAACCTAATACATCGATATTTTTATGCATGTACATTTTTTTCAGTTCATCGCGTGCCGGTCCTAAGAATTTTCTCGGGTCAAATTCGCCCGGATTTTCTACAAGAACTTTGCGCACGATGGCTGTCATTGCAAGGCGTCCGTCTGAATCGATGTTGATTTTGCAAACGGCAGATTTTGCAGCCCTGCGCAGCTGTTCTTCCGGAATTCCTACTGAATCAGGAATTTTTCCGCCGTACTGTTCAATCATTTTTACGTATTCTACAGGAACGGAAGAAGAACCGTGCAGTACAATCGGGAAGCCCGGCAGTTTCTTTTCAATTTCTGCAAGAACGTCGAAAGCGAGCGGCGGTGGAATTAAAACTCCGTCTGCATTACGGGTGCACTGTGCCGGAGTAAATTTGCAGCGTCCGTGAGAAGTTCCGATTGAAATTGCGAGAGAATCGCAGCCCGTTTTGCTTGTAAAGTCGATTACTTCTTCAGGCTTTGTGTAGTGACTTTCTGCTGCGCTTACTTCGTCTTCAACGCCGGCAAGAACTCCGAGTTCTGCTTCTACGGTTACATCAAATTTATGTGCATATTCAACGACCTGTTTTGTGAGGGCGATGTTTTCTTCATAAGGAAGGGCAGAGCCGTCAATCATTACGGAAGAAAAACCGTTATCGATGCAGTCTTTTGCAACTTCAAAACTTGGACCGTGGTCAAGGTGAAGTACAATCGGAATGTCGCAGCCGAGTTCGTGTGCGTATTCAACTGCACCGCGGGCAAGATTGCGCAGAATGTATTTGTCTGCATACTGTCGCGCACCCTTTGAAACCTGCAGAATTACAGGAGATTTTGTTTCTACGCATGCCTGAACGATTGCCTGCATCTGTTCCATATTATTGAAATTATATGCCGGAATTGCATAGCCACCTTTGATGGCTTTTGCGAATATATCGCGGGTATTTACAAGTCCGAGATCTTTGTAATTAATCATTTTTATTCTGTCCTCCGTCGATTTGTTAGTTATCTCTAATTATGTTGATGCGCCGGCTAAAAATCAAGTTAAGAAAAAGTTATAATATCAAAATAAGGCTCTAAAAGAGTTTGACAAATGATAAACAGAAAAATATAATTTGAAATGTTATAAAATTATTTTAGAAAATAATATCGGTAACTAAACAATCGTGTTATGAAATAATGCGAATGAAGGAGTTTTTAGATGAAAAAAAGCGTTGTTGCTTTAACTAGTCTTGCTCTTCTTTTTGGATTCTGTGCTCCAGTTATTGCACAGCCAAGCAGTAGAGCCGTAGAAACTTTTATTGTTGATGATTTCGATAATAAAGGTGAAAAGAATGCTTATCAGACTATGATTGGCGCTGAGGTGTGGACTTGGAAAGTTCAGACAAGCCGCTTTATTCAGGAAGGCTATCCGAAATACGACTATGTTGCAGGTCAGCCGAATTCCCTTAAAGTTTTAAATAGAGAAAACAGTTCTGAAGCAAAGGTTTTTGGTATTAAAACGAGCTATGCACGCAAGGGTGAAAACTGGTTTGAAGTTTATCCGGAAGTAGACGGAAAAGCTTACGAAATTCCTTTTGTCGGAACATGTACACAGATTGATTTCTGGGTTTGGGGTGCAAATTACCTCTATTATATCGACCTTCTCGTTCGTGATGCGGACGGTCGCGTTCACACTCTTCCTGCCGGAAATCTCGCATTCAACGGCTGGAAAAACGTCGTAGTTTCTATCCCTGGTTCAATCCGCCAGCATTCAAGACTCCGCAGTGGTCCTGAATCAATGACTTTCGTAGGCTTCAGAGTTCGTACAGATCCTGATGAATACGTAGACGATTTTAATATCTTCTTTGATCAGTTTAAGTACACAACAAATACTTTGAGCAATATCTTTGATGGTTATGAACTCAAGGATATTGATTTCGGTGATTCTTCATCGTCATCATCAAGCAGTGGAGATGCAAAATAATGAAAAAGTTAATTACGGCAATTTTTACTCTGGCAGTTGCAGGTCTTGCTTTTGCCCAGACTTCAAGTCTTTCCGAACCGGATCCTACAATCATTGGTGCAGATTCTGCAAAACAGGCTCTCCGCGAAATTTCTGTTGATAAATTTGAAATCGAAGGTTCATGGAATGCTTCAATTTCTCCGGACTACGGCGTAATTTCAAGCCGCCTTTTCGATGGTTCTCCTGCAATGAAAGAACCTGTAAAGGGCGAAGAAGATGCTGAAGATTCAAAAGTTCTCGGCGTTAAAGTTGAATTCTTCCGCCGCGGTGTAAATTCTTTCTATATCCGTTCAGCACGCCCGATTCCAATCGAAGGCGTAACAAAGACAATTTCTGTCTGGGTTGCAGGACGCAACATGAGCCACGAAATCTACGTTCTGGTTCAGGATTATTTTGGAAATAACTTTGAACTTTACCTCGGTAACCTTGGATTTTCAGGCTGGAAAAAACTCACAGTTGCAGTTCCGCCGACTCCGGATGGAGAACACGGAATCATTCAGCAAAGTGCTTACAACGGTGTAAAACCTGGATTGAGAATCCTCGGATTCAGAATCGACTGTAACCCGATGCTCGCACGCGGACAGTACTACATCTACTTTGATGCTTTGAATGCAGTAACAGACCTTTACGATGTAGAAAACCGCGACGAAGATGATCTCCAGGACGACTGGTAGTAGTTAGTAGATTTTTACAAATCCCCGCTAAAAAAGCGGGGATTTTTTTTGTACTGCAAAGTTTACAGACGAAGCTTTATAGTACAAAGTAAAAACGGTTTTAGTTTTTTCAGACGCTGTAAATCCAGCTTCTGCCCTGTTTTTTGCCGGTGTTTTTTATTATTCCCATTTTTTCTAAGAGCCAGATTAAAAGTTTGTGGTATTTTGCGCCTTCTTTTTCTTTTTCTTTTTGTTCTGTAAAAAGTGTCTGCAACCGTGGTGGAGTGAATTCTTCTGGCAAGGCGGCGGGCAAAAGCGTCTTGTAGTCTTCTTTTGTTCTGAAGATTTTTTTTGAGTTTATGGTGGTCAGCTGTTTGTCTGTTACGAGCCAATCGCGCAGGTGGCGGCGGGCTTTGTTTTTTGTCTGTACCTTTTCTTCCGTCTTTTGTCTTATTTCTGTCAGGTTTACAAATACTAGTTCCAGCGTAAAGCCTGAGGCGGTCAGTAAGTCGTAAATGCCTGTGAGCGAGCGCAGTACTGAATACACGCTTTCTTTTCTGGGGCTTTTGCGTTCCGTGCAGGCTGTGCCGTCTGCGCTGTATGTTTTTATTATTTTCTGTTCGATTACCGGGTGTACGACGGTGATTTTTCTTCCCTCTCCAAGTACATATTTTATCTTGTTTTTTAGTGCGGAAATGTTCGAGGTCTGTATTTCGATTATGTTTTTGTCTTCCGTGACGATGTCAAAAATGTAAGAGCCTGATTTTTGTTCCGTCTGACCGTTAAATTCCAGCGCATAGATTTTTTTCAGCGTGCGGTGAAGGTGTGTTTCGTTGTAGGTGTTTATTACGGTCATATTTCGTTCAGTTTAGTGAGTTTTTTGACAAGCTTAAAGTCTGTGAACCGATTGCACGGATTTTAACGCATTATCGGCGTTGAAAGTGGTTGACTTTATGATTTTATTGGTTAAAATATTTCTTAAGTGGGAAAAAAGTGGAGTAAAGTGGTAAAAAGTGGAGCTTTTAACAGGTGAGTACCGGAATACGCTGGATGAAAAAGGGAGAATTCTCTTTCCGGCTAAGTTGCGCAACGAACTTTTCGGTGATTCAGAAAAAAATGTTCTCATTGTGACGCAGTCTTTTGACCGCTGTCTGTGGCTTTACACCCTCGATGAATGGAAAAATCTGTCTTCTAAAATCATGGAAGCGGCTTCTCCGTTCAGCAAACAGAACCGTCTGGTTCTCCGCAGCCTTAT
>CAVJKK010000051.1:0-7971 GCA_963649855.1 Anaerovoracaceae bacterium | reverse complement strand
CGAATTCTCCCGGGAAAATTCTGATATTTGCGTTTTTTACGGCAAAGTGTGAACCAAATTCAACTGAAAGGTTTTGAATATTTAAAAGTTCGTTCATTTTAATTGTTCTCGTTTACTCGGGAAATCCCGTCGCCCATCAGGTTGATTCCGAATATCAGGATTATCAGGAAAACCAGTGGTATGATGATTCCCAGGGGATTCAAAAAGATGAAGTGCTGGCCATCGTTCAACATTCTGCCAAAACTCGGCAGGGGCGGGCGCACTCCAAGTCCGAGATAGCTCAAGCCTGATTCATTTAAGATTGCCATGGAAAAATTCAGCGTGGCGGTTATCAGAAGGTCTCCGAGGATGTTCGGCAGGATGTGAATGTACATAATCCTGGAAACTCCCGCTCCGCGGGCACGGGCAGACTGCACGAAAAGTGAATTCTTATATTTGATGTAGCCGGAACGTGTTATCCGTGTAAACTGCGGAACGCTCATGATGCAAAGGGCAAGAATCGTGATTTTCAGCTCCGGCTTAAAAACCGCAACGAGCATTAACGCAAGCAGAATTCCCGGAAAAGCCATCTGCGTACTCACAAGTTTCATTATGATTGTGTCAAAAATCCCGCCAAAGTAGCCGGAAATTGACCCCAGAATGATTCCGCAGAACATTCCTGAAAACATCACAATCAGCCCGATAAAAACGGAAATGCGGATTCCAACCATTATTCTGCTCAAGACGTCGCGTCCGAGGTTGTCTGTGCCCAAAAGGTGCGCAAGACACGGCGGGGAGAATTTTGAAGCGGCGTCGGCTGCGTTCGGGTCGTACGGAAGATGAATCATTCCGGCGAGCATGACCAGAATCACAAAACTGAACATGCACAGCCCCGTTAAAAAAGTTTTATTTTGAAAGCATTTTTTTATCATTCTTTTTATTGACCCTCTTTCTGAATTCAAATAGAGTTTTTTCATGCTTAAAGGAAAAACCGTTGTTCTTGGAGTGTCTGGAAGCATCGCTGCGTATAAAATCGCAGGTCTTGCCAGCCTTCTGGTAAAAAATCATGCAGATGTTCATGTAATCATGACAAAGAACGCACTGAATTTTATTACTCCCGTCACTTTTGAAACCCTTACGAAAAATAAATGTCTTGTGGACACTTTTGACCGTAATTTTGAATTCAAAGTTGAACACGTTTCTTTAGCTCAAAAAGCCGATATTTTTATGGTTGCGCCTGCGACTGCAAACGTGATTGCAAAAATTGCCCACGGTCTTGCAGATGACATGCTCACAACTACTTTTTTAGCTGCAAAATGCGCAAAGGTTGTAAGCCCTGCCATGAATACAGCCATGTACGAAAACCCGATTACTCAGGATAACCTTTCAATCTGCAGAAAATACGGCATTCAGGTAGTTGAGCCTGCTGACGGACACTTGGCGTGCGGAGACAGCGGCAAAGGCAAGATGCCGGAAGTTGAACAGTTATTCAAGGTTATCTGCCAGACGCTGAACGTCTGCGGTTCTGCGGGTGGCGTCTGCTGATTTTTCCGATTTTATCCTGATTCTCGGGTCAACGACTGAATACATAACATCAACCAGAAAATTACAGAATAAGGTCATTGCAGCGAGATAAATTGAAAGTCCCTGCAAAAGCGGAAAATCCCGCGACGAAATCGAAGTTGTAATCAGCCTGCCGATTCCCGGAAGTGAAAAGACATTTTCGATTATTATGCTTCCTCCGAAAATATTTGCCGTAAGTAAGCCCAGCGTCGTAATTGAAGGAATCAGAGTGTTCCTCAAAACGTGGCGAAGGATTACCTGTTTTTCGTTCAAACCCTTGCTGCGTGCCGTTCGGACATAATCCTTTTTCAATTCATTCTGAATGCTGTTTTTTATGTAGCGCGCAAGAATTGAAGACGAACCGAGTGCGATTGCAAAAGCCGGCAGAATCAGACTTGAAAAGCCTGCAAAACCAACGGACGGCAGAAGTTTTAATCCAACGGAAAAAATCAGAATCAGAATCAGCGCCGTACAGAACGAAGGCATTGAAACCCAGATTTGATTGAGCGTCGCAAAGACCTGCCAGCATTTTTTCTTACGGTTGAGTGCAAAGGCAATTCCAAGAGCGCACCCGAGCAGAATCGTAAAAATTAGCGAAAGTGCAGAAAGGGCGGCGGTTGTTTTTAACGCGTTTGCAATCAGAGAGTTTACGCTCTGGTTGTATTTATACGAAATTCCAAAATCTCCGCAGCACGCATTTTTAAGCCACGTCAGATAGCGTTCCGGCAGACTCCGGTCAAGCCCGAGCTGGAGTTCCATCGCTTCAAGCTGTGCAGAGTCCGCTTCCGGTCCGAGAATCGCAAGTGCAGGATTTCCCGGCAAAAGCTGGAACGTCAGAAAAGTGACGAGAGTTACGAGCAGGAGAGTAGTCAAAAAATCAAAAAATTTCTGCAGATAATATTTCATCGTAAATGGCAGGTTCTCGGCGGAAGGCTGTCCGATAATTTACTCCACAAAGTAGATTTTTGAAAAATCATAGAAATAAACAGGATACGGCGTATAACCCGCAATGTTCTTTTTTGTAACGATGTTGCGGCCGGGGTCGCAGATGAAAACCGCCGGGCAGTCCCGCGTCAAGATTTCCTGGCATTTCTTAAAATATTCAGCGCGTTTTGTTAAATCGACGGCATTTTCTGCTTTCTGGAAGGTTTCGTCAAATTCCGGGTCGGCAAGATAAGTGAAATTCCTTGTAAAATCCGAGCGGTAACGCCTTAAAACTTCAGCAGCATCAATTTTTCCGGCAAAGTTGATTATCGTAGACTGATGATCGAGTTTTGTGTAAACCCTGTCGAGCCACGTCGCCCATTCAACCGGGATAATCGTGCAATTGATTCCGAGCGGTTTGAGCATATTTGAAATCAGTTCTGCCATGTCGATTCTTGCAGAATTATTTGCAGGCACTGTAATTGAAAGGTCAAAACCGTCCTTGTAGTTTGACTGTGCCATGTATTCTTTCGCTTTTTCTAAATCGTACGGAAAGACGTCTTTCAGCTGGTCGTTGTAATAGTCGCTTAAAATCGGGCTGAAATTTGAATAAAGTTCAGTTGCAAAACCGTCAAAAACTCCGTCAATGATTTCCTTTTTGTTGATTGCGCAGGTGATTGCGCGGCGGACGTTGATGTCAGAAAGCGGCGGATAAGTAAGGTTGAAGCCTAAAATGTAAACCGTGTTTTCCGGGTAGCTGATTATGTTGTATTTTCCGGCAAGCATTTTTGCGTTCGCGCCCGTCGTCCGCTGGATAATGTCAAGCTGACCTGAGCGAAGTGCAGAAATTGAAGAATTTTCGTCGGTCATGATGTAGATTTCAATATTCTTGATTTTGCCGGCGCGTTCCTTGTCGTAATAGTCATCGTTGCGGGTAAGTACGATTTTTTCATTCAGGGAATAGGAAACGAATTTGTAAGGACCCGTTCCGTTTGGTTTTGTTTCGTTTTCATCGTAGTCATGCAGAAGAATCGGATTTGTTGCGACTAAAAACAAAAATGAACCCGAAGATTTTTTCAATTCAATTACAAAAGTGTCTTCGTTCGGGGAATAGACGTTTTTTACGATTGAAAAACTTTCCGAGCGCGGCTGCAGTCCGTCCAGTCCCGCAAGATTTTTGTAGGTGTAGACGCAGTCTTTTGCGGAAAATTCTTCGCCGTTGTGGAATTTTACGCCTTTTCTGAGTTTAAAAGTGTACGTCAGATAGTCGTCGGAAATCGTGTAGCTTTCGGCAAGGGCGGGATAAATTGCACATTTTGAATCAAATTTGAGCAGTCCTTCGTAAATGTTGTCCCACACGGCTTCTGTTTCGGCAGCGGCAGACTTCCACGGGAAAAAACTGTCCGGTTCAGAAAGCATGTTTACGCGGAGGGTGTCGGATTTTTTTTCTGTTCCGCATGAAATTAAAAACGCAGAAGCAAGAAGAACTGCTGCGGCAGATTTTATTGATTTTTTCATTGGTGACTCCTATTTCCGGTTCATTTCGATTGCTTTTTTTACGCCTAAAAGCGTCAATTCCGGAATAATCTGATCGAAAAGACCGTAATCTTCGTAGATTTTTGCAAAACCGCCCGTTCCGATGATGACAAAATCTTCACCCCCGAAAACTTCACGGCTCATGATGCGGCAGATTTCTTTGATTGCGCCTGCCGTTCCAAAGTAGCTGCCGGATTGGATTGCAGAAATCGTGTTTGTTCCGCAGGATTTTGAAGTTTTGACGATTTCAACCTGAGGAAGTTTTGAAGTGCGGGTTGCGAGTGCTTCAACCGAGATTTTTAAGCCTGAAAGAAAAGCACCGCCGAGATAGTCACGATTTTTCGTTACGGCGTGGATTGTCGTGGCAGTTCCAAGGTCAACGATGATGAGGTTTCTGTCCGGGACGAGGGCAACAGCACCGATTGAGTCGGCAATTAAATCAGCGCCGATAGCTTTCGGTTCCTGGGTTTTGAGTTTTAAGCCCGTTTTGATGCCAGCCTGAATGAAAAGAGGTTCAATCTTAAAATATTTTAAGATTCCGCTGGAAAGTGAATAGTTGATTTGAGGAACAACCGAGCAGATTCCGATTTCAGAGATTTTTGCGGGATTGATTTCGTTTTCCCGCAGAACAGAGCGAAGGAAAATTCCGATTTCGTCCGAGGAAGAATTCTGATGCGTTATCTGGCGGAACTGAAGAATCAGCTGGTCGCCGTCAAAAACACCCCCGGTGATATTAGAATTTCCTACATCAAGAGTTAAAGTCATAGTACCTGTCCTTTAGATCAAGTCTATTTATGCGTGTGCCATTTGATGTAAAAAAATAAAACGTCACTGCCGCCAACGACGGTCAATGCGATGAGGTCAAAATACAACTTTACGGTAAAAAAGTCAAAACACGCTAATAAATTGCAAAAACTTGAATTTTGGCAATATAATCAAATAATGAAAATCGTAATTGTCGGGGCTGGCTTTACCGGAATTCAGCTTGCAAAAAGACTCATAAATGGTAAAAACGACGTTGTCCTAATCGATAACGATGATGAAGTTGTCCGCCATGCTTCAAATATGCTCGACTGCAACGTCATTCACGCGGAAGGCAACAATCTTGAAGTTCTTGAAAATGCGGGAATCAAAAATGCAGATTCTCTCGTGTGCGTAACTTCAAACGACGAAATCAACATGATTACCTGTTCTCTGGTGGATGCGGTCTATCCGCAGATTACGAAAATTGCCCGCGTGCGAAACTATGCCTATTACGTCGATACGACATCTGTTGAAAAAAAATCAAATAACCGTCCGCTCTATGGAATCGATTTTATGATTCACCCGGACGTAGAAGCGGCAGAAGCGATTGCAAATGCAGCAAACCACGGCGCAATTACAGACATCATGCCGTTTGGACAGAAACACGCGCTGATTCGTGTCTGCGTTGAAAAAGGCAGCCGTCTCGAAAATCAAAAACTTATCAACGTGCGCAGACTTACGGAAATTCCGGTTCTGATTGCCTACGTCGAAAACGTCGGGCAGACAGCCCTCCCGAGCGGCGAAACTGAAATCTGCGCGGGCGACTGTCTCGGCGTTCTCCTTCTGGAAAAAGACATTCCCGAATTTTTAAAGCTGTGCGGTTCAAAAGTAAAGGAAATCAAAAAAATCGCGATTATCGGAGCCGGAAGGGTCGGAACAATCGTTGCCGAAAAACTGATAGAAAAAAAACAGAACTTTTTCAGCCGGTTTTTTAAGAAAGCACAGAATTCTTCGCAGGAATTCTGCATCATCGACCGCGACGAAAAGCTGGCACAGGCGGCGAATGAAAAATTTTCCGGCGTAAAGGTTTTTTGTGCCGACGCAACCGACGAAGCGTTCGTGGAAGAAGAAGGAATCGGCAGTTACGATTTAGTCATCTGCACGACGCCGAACCACGAACTGAATATCGTCATGGCGGCGTATTTTGAATCAATCGGCGTAAAAAACAGCATCGCGCTCGTTCAGAACAATGCATTCGGAGAAATTGCCCGCAGAATCGGGATTGAAGTCGCAGTTCCTGTCCGGGACACGGTTGTAGATTCAATCATGAGTCACCTGAAAGGGAAGGCGGTTACCGGTCTGCACACGGTGAATGACGGTTCACTTGAAATCATGGAAATCAGGATTGAAGAAAAAAGCTCTGTAAACGGAAAGACTCTGCGCGAAATTGCAGAAAACGGCAAATTCCTTGTGATGATGATGCAGAAATCAGGCACGGAAGAATATTTTATCCCCGTCGGAAACACAAAAATCGAAGCCGGAGACGAAGTCGTCCTGATAAATATTGCTGCTGAAAACCAGCACGTTTTACAGAAATTCGGTACGGAACAGTAAAACAGTAAAACGGAACAGAAAATGATAAACGGTCAGAAAATTTTCAGTTTTGTGCGCATCTCTTTCATCATCCTTGCGATTGTGGGAATAAGTTTTCTTCTTCCGCTTGTGACGGCTCTTGCCCTTGGCGAAAATGACGCCCTTCTTCCCTTTGCGCTGCCGATGGTTTTTGCCGTCGTGCCGGGAATTCTCTTTTATTTTGCGGGCAGAAAAAAGACTTTTTCGCTTGGAATCCGTGGCGTGTTTGCGTTTGTGAGTTTTGCGTGGATTGCAGTCAGCCTTTTAGGGGCAGTTCCGCTTTATGCGGGCGGGTGGATTCCAGATTTTACTGATGCAGTTTTTGAAGCCGTGAGCGGTTTCAGCACGACGGGGGCAACAGTCCTTGCCGATGTGGAAAATCTGCCTGAAAGCGTAAATTTGTGGCGGCTTGAAATGCACTGGCTCGGCGGAATGGGAATCATCGCGCTTACGACGGCGGTTCTTCCTCTGCTCGGGGTGGGCGGCTTCCAGCTTGTGAAGGCAGAATCAACGGGACCCGAAAAAGGAAAAATCACTCCGAAGATGGCGAATATGGCAAAGGCGCTGTGGACGATTTATCTTGCGCTCACGGTCTTGCAGACGATTCTGCTGAAAATCTGCGGGCTGAGTTTTATTGATTCTCTCGGACACGCTTTTTCTACGCTCGGCACGGGTGGCTTCAGTACGAAAAATGCGAGCGTGGGCGGATTCAATTCCCCTGCGGTCGAAGTTATCTGCACGATTTTTATGGTCTTAAGTTCCATAAATTTCAGCCTTTACTTTTATCTTTTTACGAAAAAAATCAATGAAGTAAAAAACAACAGCGAATTAAAGGCGTTTGCGGGAATCCTTGTTTTTGTTACTGCTGCGCTTGCCCTTACGCTCATAAAATTTTACGGTGGATTTGCACAGGCTTTACGGCATGCGGTTTTTCAGGTTGCGTCGATCATGAGCACGACGGGATTTGCCACGGCGAATTTCATGGAATGGCCGCCGGTGGCGCAGTTTTTTATCTTTCTGCTGTTTTTTACCGGCGGATGTTCCGGCTCATCGGCGGGCGGCTTTAAAGTTGTGCGCTGGATGATTCTCGCAAAAAGTTCGCGCAGCCAGATGCTCAAAATGCTGCATCCGCACGGAGTTTTCAGCGTGCGCGTTGACGGTTCTGCCGGGCGTGAAGATTTAGTCCTGAACATAGCGTCATTCATTTTCGTCTACTTTGCGCTTGTTTTTGCTGCGACTTTTGCGGGAACTCTGGCGGGACTACCGCTTTTTGAAGCATTTACGGAGGGCTTGAGTTTTCTGGGCAACATAGGACGTGCGTTCAGCCCGTTCAGCGATTACGGCTGGCTACCCGGCGGCTTGAAATGGTTCTACTGCTTTATCATGATTGCCGGACGTCTGGAACTCTACAATCTGCTGATTCTGTTCACAAAAGACTTCTGGAAAAAGTGAGGTTTCGGGATTTTCCCGAAAGGTACACAAGCTCAATCGTCGCAAATGCAAGACTGCGCCACGGATGGCGCTAAAGACTGAAAATTCGCAAGAAACGCAAGTTTCTTGGACCGCGACAGGATGTCGCGCGGGATTTTCCCG
>CAVJKK010000050.1:0-7976 GCA_963649855.1 Anaerovoracaceae bacterium | reverse complement strand
ACTCAGTACGATTGCTGAAAATTAAAAAAGCGGGTTTCGTACTCAGTACGATTGGTAAAAATTAAAAAAAACAGCATTCGTACTCAGTACGATTGCGGAAATTTAAAAAAGCAGCTTTCGTACTCAGTACGATTACAGAAATTAAAAATGACTTTCGTCATCATGACGATTTGCCTTGAACTGCCTCCTGCTTTGGCTTACACTTACGGCATGAAAAATTTTACCTCTGATGAATTGAAAAACATATATGCTGCACGCCGGCAGAAGCTTTTTGACTTTATGGCGGAAAACAAGGTTACGGCGGCGGTTTTTGAAGATACTGAAGGCAGGCGCGACCCTGCCGTGCGTTATTTTACCGGGCATCCGTCGGACGCTCTTTGGATCTGTTCGGCTGAAGGCAAGAGCGTGCTTGTTCCGTGGGACGAAAATCTTGCTGCCGAACGCGCCGTTGACGTCAAGGTCATTCCCTACAACAAATACAACCGCAAAAACACTGAAGCCGTGCGCGAAGTCCTGAAGTCTTTCAAGGGGCCGCGCATCAAGGCTGAAATTTCCCCTGCAACTCCTTACCCGCTTTTCCTTCAGTACGTTGACGCCCTCGACAACTGGGACGTTCTCTGCCGTGAACATTCGGTTCATGACTTTGTAGTTGAAATGCGTGCCTGCAAGGATGAATACGAAATTGAATGTACGAAAGAGGCTGCCCGCGTCGGCGACCTCATCATCGGTAAAATCGAACAGGGCATCGATGACGGTTCTATCAAGACTGAAACGGACGTTTCACTCTTAATCGAACGTGAACTGCGACTTAACGGCTGTGAACGCAACGGTTTCGACACGCTTGCGGCAGGTCCTTCCCGGAGTTTTGCGATTCACGCTTTCCCGGGATACACGAGTGCTCCGTGGCCGGCTAAAGGGCTTTCAATTCTTGATTTCGGCGTTGTCTTTGAAGGCTACACTTCCGACACCACTCTTACGGTCGTAAAAGACGCAACTCCCGAACAGAAAAAACTCGTTGAACTCGTTGAAAAGGCTGCTCACGACGCGCTTCCATATTACAAGCCGGGCGAACAGATTCGGATGGCGGGACTTGTTGCCGATGAAGTCTTTGAAAAGGCGAACCGCACAATGCCGCACACGCTCGGGCATGGAATCGGGCTTGAAATCCACGAGTTTCCGCGCGTAAGTGCAAAACAGAAGGAAGAACTTGTCTTTAAGCCGGGAATGATCGTTACGCTTGAGCCGGGGCTTTATGATCCGTCTTTAGGCGGCGTGCGCCTTGAAAACGACGTCCTGATTACTGAATCGGGGAACGAAGTGCTCACGCACAGCAAAATCATCTACAGATAGGCTCTAGCGTTCTACTTTTTTCAGCTGCTGTTCCATCGCGTAGACTAAGTTTTTGTCCGGCAGCTGTTCTATCAGTTTCCTTATGATTTTAAGTCCTTCTTCAAGCAGGTTTCCGTGCGGCGTTTCCGTCTGCTCCGTGAACTTTACTTCAAGCGCTTCTGCTTTCTTTAATAGTCCTTTTTCTCCGGAGAGTTTAAGGATGAGGTAGTCGAGCATCAGGCGCGCCTCGCTTGACTGGTATTCCGTCTTTTTGTCTTCCGGCAGGTACTTCAGCAGTTCCCGGATTTTTACGAAGAGCGCAAGGCGCGGATTTTTGCCCTCTGCGCCGTCGTCTGCCGTAAGCTCTGTAACGAGGTCTTCAGGCGGCATTTCTTCTAATTCTGCGAAGGTCTGTTCACTGTCAGTATTTCCGAATACCGGACTGTCGTCTGCAAAAATCTCTTCTTCAAAACTTTCCGCGGGGAGTTCCTGCAAGTCTTCAGTTTCGTTTTCGGTTTCGTTTTTTGCTGCCGCTGTGTCTGCGCTGTCAGCAAAAATCTGAACGCTATCTCTGGCACTCGTGGCTGCAGGTGAATTGTTGTCTGCGTTTTCTGCCGTAACTCCGGGATTCTCCGGCACGGCGGAAAGGTCTGTTTCCGCTGCTGTCTGTGGAAAAGCCGTATCTGAAGCCGGCATAGTCACGCTGAAAGGAGTCCTGTTTTCTCCGGCTTCTTCTTCCGCTTCCGGTGAAGGCGCTTGTGTATCTGAAACATCTTCAGCGTCTGAAAGCTCACCGTCTGAGTCAATTTCGGCTGCAAGGCTGTCTTCTTCTTCTGAAGTTTCGCCTTCGTTTTCTTCCTCTGAGCGTTCTGTCAGTTCGTCTTCCGTAAAATCGTCATCTCCGAACGCGTTGAAGTCAAAATCTTCGCTGTCTTCATCCTTGAGCGCGTCCAGGTTCGGTTCTTCCGGCTCTTCCGCTTCTTCTTCCACTTCGGGTGCTGGTTCAGTGTCTGAGATTTCTTCTTCAGTTTCCGTGGCGTCGTCTTCAGTTGCGTTTTCTTCTGTTTCCGGGGAAGTTTCTTCCGTTTCAGTTTCCGCCGGTTTTTCTGCTTCTGCCGTTTCTTCCGGCTCTTTTATTTCTGAATCTGCGGCAATTTCCTGCAGTTTTTCCTTTGAATCTTTTTCCACAAACTGTTCAACGTATTCAAGGTTTGCGCGGAGTTTTTCATCTTTCGGATTTGCATTGACTGCCCGGCTTACGAGGATATATGCGTCGTCGGCGCGGTTCAGCTTTACTAAGAGATATGAATAGTCTTCGATTACGTCCGTCCAGAATGGGCGCGAGCGGAGGGCGTGTGCATAGGCTTCGCACGCTTTTTTGTATTCGCCGGTGGCTTCGTAGCTTTTTGCGAGGTTCATCAGCAAGACGGGGTGATTTGCGTCAACGTTCAGGCCCCGTAAATAATACTGAATCGCCTTTTCGTGTTCGTCCTGGTCTGCGTAGATTGTGCCGATGTGGTTGTAGGCAAGGACGTCATCGGGATTTCTGTCGATTGTGTCTTCAAAAAAACTGATTGCATTTTCCGTGTCGCCCATGATTTTGTACGTAAAACCGAGGTTGTACAAAATCTGCGGATTGTCTTCGTCGATTAAAAGCGACTGTTCGAGTACTGCAACTGATTCATCATATTTTTTGAGCCGGCGGTAGATTCCCCCCAGCGTTATATACACGTCCAGATTTTTTTTGTCGAGTTCAGCGATTCTTTTAAAGACCGGGAGTGCCTGCTCATCGTTTCCGCTTTTTATGAACAGATTTCCAAGTTCCGTCAGGAGTGAAACGTTGTTTCTGTCGTTGCGGAGAAGCTGCCTGTAAAGACGCGTTGCAAGGACAAAATCGCGTGCAAGTGCTGCCTGCCGTGCCCTTGATAGTAAAAGTTGATTCTGCGACATTCTGATCTCCCTTATTTTCTGCTATTTTCTGCGCACTGACGAAGGGCGGGCATAGACTTCCTTTGAAAGTTCGCCTGTGACTCTCCTGTCATAGCGTGAATATGCTGATACTGCAAAATAATAGATTGTTCCGTTTTTTAAGCCCGTCAGCGTGATTGAAGTTGAGTTGCCCGCGTTTACGGGAGATGCGCCTTCTGCTGCCTGCCTGCCGAGGTATTCGCCCGGTTTCGTGCCGTAATAGACGTAGTAGCCGCCTGCGTTGTCGTCAACCGAAAAGCCCCAGCTTAAAACTACATGTCCGTCGCCCGGCTCTGCCTTTACCACAAACGGAGGAAGCGGTTTTTCAGGCTCGCTGTATTCAAGCGTCAGCTGCGTTACCGACGGCGTCTTAGAACAGTTTCCATCCGGCAGAAGTTCCGCCGCAATCTGAAAATAGATTCCTGCAACACCTTCAATCTGTTCGCCGGGTTCAACTTCTTTCCATTCAGGATAGTTTTCACTCCAGCCGTAGCAGTTGTCCCCCGAGCGCACGAAGAATTTTAACTCAGTCTGCTCTGGAATACTTGTTACGGCTTCAATTTTTCTAAGGATACAGCCGTGCGACGCCAGAACCGGCTGCGTGATGAATCTGCCGCCCTCTGCGCTGTATTTTTCAGTGCCGGTCTCAAAGACGTCCTTTCTGTTTTTTTCGTATGCTGAATGCTGGATGCAGAAATTGTCGATTCTGCCCGTAAACGCAGGACAGATTTCAAGGATTTCGTTCGTTCCCGTTACCGGCATGCAGATTGTTCCGCGCTCGTGTCCCGTCGACGTGATGTATTTTATGTCTTCAGTCCTGCCGTTGACTAAATATTCAAGGCTTCCGTTTTCTTCGTCATAGGTGACCGTGTGCCGGCTCCATTCTCCCGGGATGACCGGCGTAAAACCGCGCAGCGTGATTTCTGTCTGCGCAAAATCCGGAAAAATATTCTTGAACTTCCACTCGAGGCGGCTGCCTGAAAAAACTGCGCTGACCGTCTGATAATCCGCGCCTTTCTGATGGTTGAGCGACGCCCTCCACGAATAGACGGTTTCCCCGTTTTCCGCAAGTGACGGACAGAGCCAGAATTCAACCGTAAAAGAAGTTCCGGGTTTTATCTCTTTTGAGCCCGTGGGATTTTTCGCCGTGAGCACGAGTCCTTTTTTGTCTCCGCGGCTCAAGCCTGCAAACCTGCCTCTTACCGCAGCGTCGTCCACCGCAAGAAGATTTGCTTCTGTGATTTTATAGTTTCCGCTTAAATCTTCAGTTTTTCCGTCTTCAAAGGAAATGTAGAGTTCCGTGTTTTCGTCGTTTGAAGGAGAGTCCGTTGAAAGTTCGATTGATTCAAAGCCGAAGCGTCCTTTTCCGGCGGCGAGTCCTTTTTTCACCATGAGGCTGCCCCAGCCTTTTTCACCGCCGATGACGACAGTTTTTTCAGAAGCGCAGAGCGTTGACACAGATGCAAAAGCAAATGCAAAATGTGCTACAATACGAAACAAAGAAGTCTTTTTCATAATGAATGTAACGATTAATCCGGCCTATGAAACACTTCACGAAACCGCACTAAAAGCGCCCTCCTCAAGCGGTGTCTATTTATGGCGGAACGACGAAGGAACCGTCATCTATGTCGGCAAGGCAAAAAACTTAAAAAACCGTCTCTCGTCTTACTTTTCCGGGGAACGCCACATAAAAGTCCAGATGCTGGTGTCGAATGCAAAGTCAATCGAATACATCACCACATCGAACGAATACGAAGCGTTTATCCTCGAAAACAATCTGATAAAAAAATATTCTCCGCGCTATAACATTCAGCTCAAGGACGGGAAATCCTACCCTTCACTCAAGATTACAAACGAAGAATTCCCGAGATTCTACAAAACCCGCCAGATTAAGAAGGACGGTTCAACCTATTACGGTCCTTACCCTGACGCAGGTGCTCTCGATACTTTCATAGAAACCCTTTACAAAGTCTACCCGGTAAGGCACTGCAGGACGTTCAAAAAACGCGAAGCTCCGTGCATGTACTATCACATCGGAAGGTGCAAAGCCCCTTGCTGCGGTAAAATCGAAAGAAATTCCTATATTGAATACATCGGAGAAATAAAGGCTCTGCTTGAGGGAAAAGGGGAAGAAACGCTGGACAAAATGACTGCCATGATGAAAGCAGCGGCAGCCAGCCTGAACTTTGAAAAAGCCGCAAGAATCCGCGACGGACTGCGCGCCCTGACGGTAATGCAGAATCAGAATCTGGTTGAAGATTTTTCAAATGCAGAAGACCGCGACTACATCGCGCATTTCCGCGAAGGTGAACTCGTCAGTTTTACTGTCCTCAAGGTGCGCAACGGCAAACTTTTAGGGCGCGACAACTTCCGTGCAGAAAGCCTTGCCGAAGACGATGAACTCCTCGAAGAATTTGCAGCAGCATATTACGCAGACGCAAAAGACCTTCCGCCTTCGATTTTCGTAAGCGAAGAGGACGATTCAAAGATTCTAGGGGAATGGCTCGGTGAGATTTCAAATCATGGTGAAGCAAATAAAAAGACCAGGCTGGTGACAATCAACTGTTCGGAAAATGACAGGCGGCTCACTGCTGAAAACCGCCGGCACGCTGCCGTCCTTAACATGGCAAAAAACAACGCACACGAAGACATTTTGCGCCGCCTGCGCGAACGCGGTGACACGCCGGCACTCGAAGAACTCAAGAATCTTCTCGGGCTTCCGCGCCTTCCCGACAGAATCGAAGGCTTTGATATTGCGCACATCGGCGGAAAGTTCCCGGTTGCTTCCCTCATCAGTTTCTGGAAAGGAAATCCAGACAAGAAAAACTACAGATATTTCCGCTTAAAGACGACGGACGGCGTAATCGACGATTTTGCTTCCATGCGCGAAGCGGCGACGAGGCGATACAGCCGGCTGAAAAATGAAAATGCAGAACTTCCAGACTTGATTTTAATCGACGGTGGCATCGGTCAGGTAAACGCCGTTGACGGAATCTTAAAGGCGCTGGATTTAGACATTCCGATTGCAGGGCTTGCAAAGCGCGATGAAGAAATCTGGCGTCCGCACGCTTCAAGACCGATCTGTCTGCCGAAAAGAAGCGATGCCCTACGGCTTTTGCAGCGCGTACGGGACGAAACACACCGGTTTGCCACGAGCAGAAACCAGACGCTGCGCACGAAAGAAAACACGGTCAGCGTGTTTGCAGAACTTCCGCACGTCGGAGAAAAACGCGAAAAACTTCTGATAAAGGCTTTCACGACAATCGAAAATCTTGCAAATGCACAGGAATCGCAGATTGCACAGGTTCTTCACGTGCGGGCAGACGAAGCGGGCGAAATTCTTTTAGTTGCAAAGGAACTTTCCGCAAAACGAAACGAAGCAAAGGCAAATAAAAAGCTGCTTCTGCAGAGCAGACTGAACGGCGCGGACTCAGCGGGCGAAACGGCACAGAGCACCTACGCAAAACGGCTGGCAGGTCAGGCGCTGGAACTGGCTGTTGCAGAAACTTAAAATAATTCAAGGACGGAGACGCAAAAATGAACGAATCTGAAAAATCAAAAAAAGAATGGTTTGAAAACGAAAACTTCTGGAACAATTACGGGCCGATTATGTTTGACGCACAGCGCTGGGCAGAAGCCCCAACAGTTGCTGATTCCGTGTGCAGAATTGCGGGCTTGAAAAAACACAGCGCAATCTTAGATGCAGGCTGCGGTCCCGGAAGAATCAGCGTTGAGCTGGCACTTCTCGGAATGGACGTAACTGGCGTTGATTTAATTCAGAGTGAACTCGATGCGGCAAAGGAAAGCGCGGAAGACGAAGGCGTAAAACTTGAACTCGTAAAGGCTGACCTCCGCTCATATAAGTCGGACAAAAAGTTTGACTGCGCGGTGAATCTCTACACTTCGTTCGGTTACTGCGACACAATCGAAGAAGACGTGCAGATTCTGCAGAACATTTACGCAAATCTTAAGGACGGTGGCTGGTTCATCCTCGAAAATCTGAGCCGCGAAACTGCAATTCTTTATTTTACGGAAGGCGAATGGTTTGAACGCGCGGGAAAAACAGTTCTGACGGAATTCCACGTAGAAGGCGCGTGGGAAGGGCTGCGTTCAAAATGGATTCTGATTGACAACAAGACGGGAGAAAGGGTTGAACACGAGTTCGTGCAGAGGCTTTATTCCGGGGTTGAACTGAAAAGAATTCTGACGGGAATCGGCTTTAAGAGCGTAGAAGTATACGGCGACTTTGACTTTTCCCCATACAACGAAAAAGCAAGGACTATGGTCGTTGTAGCAAAGAAATAAGCGCGACATCACGGTGGTTGAGCCTGTCGCCCGAAGGCACAAGCGAAGCGCAGTAACCACCGGCGAAGTCAGCAGTCTTCAGCGCCGTCCGTGGCGCCAGTTACTGTAAACTTTGATGAGTCCGCAGTCTGGCGCACGTCACGCTTAGATTCTGTTCATCGATGAGAAAACTTTTTCTGCCATGATGTTTATTGATACGTTCATCTCGTCGCTTGCAGCGTTGAGGACGTTGCGAAGTTCGTCAATCGCGATGTCTGATTTTTCGAGATTTACCATCATCATCATTACAAAATTTCCAGACAGAATCGTCTGAGTAATATCCGCAATATTTACCTTGTGTTCAGCCAGCAGTGCGCTGACCTTAGCAATAATTC
>CAVJKK010000049.1:2348-8011 GCA_963649855.1 Anaerovoracaceae bacterium | reverse complement strand
GTATCTGGGCGGGCGAATATTTCGGAAGTTGCATAACTTATAGCGAATGTGAGCAATGGGCAAAAGGTTTACTACAGGTAATTGAAAATCAAGACAGAATTAAAGAGTGTTTGGAGAATAAAAAATGAAAACTGAATTAAAAAGCGGAATTTTTGAATCACCTAAACAGATAGTTGATTTTGTAAATAAAAATAAAATCACAAAAGAAAACATACAGGCAATAATCGAAAGTGATACTATGTTCGCTCTTTTTTATTGGGAAGTTACGGAATGATTGGAATTATTGTTTCGTTATGTTTAATAGTTGTTATTGTTACTATCGTAATATACAGAGCCATAAATGAGGCAGAAGCCTGCGAGTTGTTTTACTTATTCTTTTTGGTAATTCCGTTATTTACCCTTTCTATAAGTGTTGCAATAAGAGAAAGTCAACCTTGTAAGTATGAAAGATTACTTGTAACAAAAGCAATGACAGAAGCGAAGTTAGAAGCATTTTATAAAGCATATCCTGAATATAACCCTGAATACAAAACGGAGACTGAACAATGACCTTACAGGAATTAACAGACAAATTACAACTTTTTGCGCACCATGGACACGCACAGGACCAGATTGTAATCGGCAATATAGAGACTTTTCCAAAAAGCGTTGATTTAACGGCGGCAGAAAGCGGGAGAATTGCCATATTCTGGAGAAAATAATGAGCGGAACAATAGTACCGTTGGGAATTATCGCTTTATTTGCCGTAATTGGAATTTACATTGTTTTTATATATCTCCATTTTTTTGGAGGTAAAGATGAATAAAAACACAGAGCGTAGATGTTACGATTGCTCGTTTTGTGTAAAAGATGACGGGCAACCTTATTGCGTTATGAAAGATTTGTACACGAATGTTTATCCAAAAAGCATTTGCGATGAGATTAATATCCGTGGTGAATATTATTTTAGAGAGGCAGAAGAAAAAAAATGATAAATCTGAATAATTTTGCGCACCAAGCGTTTTTGACAGCATGTGAAAGACAGAGCAACGGAGCGAAACTGAGCACGGAAACAATGCCGATGTTAAAGCACTGTTCAACGGAAGTTTTAGAAGCGGCGGAGGCTTATTGTTTCTGGAAAAGCAGGGCGGAAGATAAACGGCTTACTGATGACTTGAAACAATGCGCCAAGAAATCATTTTCTTATGAGCTTGCGGATGTTATATGCTGTATTTTAATTATTGCCGACAGAGAAAATATTGATATTGAAATGTCTCTTTCTGGAGTTATGGCAAAGAACAAAAGGCGGGCTGATGGCAAGGGCGATAAAAAATAAAAATATTTTTTCTTTGTTGAAAAAATAACTGATTTATGAAAAAATTAAATAAAACTTTTTAATTCTGGTGTTTCTTGTGAAAGCCGCTTGTTCCGATTTCGGGATAGGCGGCTTTTTTGTTTACGGGGGCGATAAAATGGCAAAGGCTGAACTTATAAATCTTGAAAAGGAGCTTAAAAAGCGTGTCGCTTTTAACAAGCTGGCAAACAATTCTAACAACATGCTTTTTAATGATTATTTTTTCCAGAAAAACGGAAAAATGCACGATGCGGACAGTGTTTTTTATGACCCTTATTTTGTTTCTGATAACGCTTTTAACGGAATAAGAACTATCTCACGTGTTCAATACGGTGGTATTCATTGCCGGACATTGCGGGCGGTCGCTAACAAGGCGTGGATTATAAATGTCTGCATAAATCACGTTACAAAAAAAGCAAAACCGTTTTTTAAGTCGGTTACTGACAGAAATTCACGCGGATTTATCATTCATAAAAAAGACGAGGATTTAACAAAAGGAATCAAGGAAGACAAGGAAAGAGACCGGATTAAAGACTTTATTTTGAATTGCGGTGATTATGAGGATTCCGACAGAGATGATTTTGTAAAGTATGCGGTTAAACTTTTAAGGGACAGTTTGACTATTGACCAGATGGCAACCGAAATTCAGTACAACAACAAAGGTCAGCCGTGTGCTTTTTTTGCCGTTGACGGAGCGACTATTGAGCGTGTAATAGCTGACGACAAGGCAAAAACCGATTTTAGATATTTGCAGATTGTGGACGGTATGCCGGCGGCGGGCTACACAACAGACACAATGATTTTTGATTTTGAAAATCCTAGAACTGATATTCACCATTCAATGTATGGTTATTCTTATGTTGAGCAGGCAGTTGACCTTATAACATCAGTTATAAACACGTTTACATATAATGCAGGAAACTTCACAGAAAACAGACTTCCTAAAGGTATGCTTTTAATTAACGGAGACGCAAACGATGAACGAGTTGCGGAAATGGAAGACTACATAGCTGAAATAATGTCCGGCGGTCCAGTAAATCAGTGGAGAATTCCAATTTTGCCGAGCGGTGGCAAAGACAACTCAATCGAATGGAAACCGCTGAGCGGAACAAACAGGGAAATGGAGTTTCAAGGCTGGCTTGACTATCTTACTTCCGGAGTTGTGGCGATGTTCGGCTGTTCTATGGACGAGCTGGGGATTCAGTCTCAGAAGTCGCAGACAATGTTTGAGAACGGAGGAAAAGACAGAATCACAGCGTCAAAAAGTCTTATTCTGGGTGATTTGCTCACATTCTTTGAATCGTACATGAACAAGATTGTAAGAAAAATCAATCCTGACTATGTTTTTGAGTTTGTCGGCTATGAGCGTGATGACCCGTCTTCAATCGCTGATTTGGACGAAAAAGAATGCAGAACGTGGAAAAGCATTAACGAAAAAAGGGCTGAAAAAGGACTTGACCCGATAGACCTCAATGAGATTAAAAACGGAGCGGATATTCCTATGAATGTTCAGCTTGTCCAGCTTTTGCAGGCGGCGCAGGCACAGTCTGGCGGGGACGGAATGGGTGGAATGGACGGAGCAGAGACCGGCGAGGAAGGCGGAGACGAAAACGCATGGGAAGATTACGAGGGAAGCGCGGAAAACGGCGGAGAAAATCCAGAAGCAGAAGAAAACAATTCTGACAGTGAAAACAATGAAGAATCCGTGGAATCTGAAAACGAAAACACAACAGATAAGGCTCAAGATTTCGGACAGGCGGAAGACAGCAGCGGAGATTTCGGAAAATCTTTGAGAAAGTCTTTTGTGATGATTTAGATTTCTAAAAAAGGGCGGAGAAAACAAAATTGAAAATACTGATTAGAAAAGATGTGGCGGAAGAAATTGAAAAAGGATTTCACAAGTATATAAAAAAAATCGTAAAGGGAAATAAAACTACTTACGTTTATGAGCAAAATGAAAAAACGGCTGTAAAGAAAGTTGAGTTCTGTAAATCCGGGCTTTTGAACTGTACTGTGAAAAACGCAAAAGCAGAAGGCGAAAAGTTTATTTTTGCATGGGCGAAACAGTGGAATCCGGGGTATAGGTGTGAAACATTAAACAACACGAAAGTTGCGCTTGATGTCGGATATAAGCAGAAACAAAAGCGTTTCGGGATTTCTATTTTTCATTTGTCGCATAAGGGAAAACAATCCGGGGAAAAATTTCGCAGCCCTAAAGATATTTATGAGAGGGCTAGGCTTTTGCCGGTCGCAAGGGAAATTCTTACTGACAGGACAAAAGGAATCATAACTGAGGTAAGAACCGAAAGAAACAAAGTTGAATATTCTGTTTGCGGAAAAACTTTAATAAATGGCAAAGTTCAAATTGTCTGTGTAGTTGTTACAAAATTCAAGCCGAATGTAAAAACTTATATCTCAACAATAAATAAGGCTATGCCTGAAAAATCCGACATAGCCGTTATTGCAGATGTTTACCTTGCCAATCCGAAAACGCTTACTGACCGGCAAAGGCTTAACTTAGGTCTGTCTGGGTTATCAAGTCGCCTTGATAAGGCGGTTGAAAATTCAACTAAGGGAATATCCGGTAAGCTGCGGAATTCGATTTCTGACAGAATCGCCAAGCACGATTCAAATATACCACAAACCATAAATAAGTCAATAAACCAGAAAAGGAGAAAAACAATGATTGTTGTAAGACTGGATTCAGAGATTGCGAAAGCGATAAAAGACAGAAGCAAACTTGTAAGAGTTCAAAGGCAGGTTATTAGAAACGGCAAGCCGGTAATGACGTTTGTGTGGATAAATCCGAGCAAATTGCAGCCGAAGAAAAAAACAAGAAAAACGGCTGAAAGCGATATTGATAAAAAATATATGGAGGCAATCAAAAAAGGCGATATTGATACCGTCCGCCAAATGGTCTATGAAAAGGCAGAAAAGAACGGATTCAAAAACGCCATTCCAGAGCAGGCGGAAGGTTATACTTTAAGGGTAAAAGCGCCACCGAAAAAGACAAAGACAATCTATAAGACTTTCTACGTTGACACCCACGGAAAACCGTCCGCATTGTTTATCGGAAACAGCGAAAACTTGCCTATGAATGTCTGGATTGACGCAAAAGAGGCTTTTCACTTTACAGACGCAAAAAACGGGCGTGAATACGTTCCGTCTGTCTCAAATCCGAACAACTCAAAAGCGAACAAGACCGGAGACACCCATTATTTTCCGGCTGAAATGAAAGACGAGCTAATCGCACGCGGATATATCACAAACAGGACAGGAATAAAAAACGGAATGGGAGCGATTACGGCTCTTGCATACCGTCCGGGCTGGCACGCCGGAGACTTGCCGTTTTTTCCGCAGGGCGGAACGAAAATAAAAGGCTCAAACTATGACAATGTGCACAGATGGAACCAGGTAGTTTTTGAGATTGAGATAGACGCTGACAACGACTATACAGACGAGGCTAAGCAGTCCGGGATTGAAAAGCGAAAGACAGACAAATACGCAAGCGATGATTTGCAGTACATGCCTAAAAACGGATTCTATCAGTTCACGACAAACCCGACTGTAAAACAGCAGACCGGCGGTAAAGGCGACTGGTTTATAACCCATTCAATCAAAATAAAAAGGGCGATGACAGAAGAAGAGTGCAACAAGATTCTTGCCCAGAACGGAATGAAAGCGCAGGAATGGGAATCAAAAAACAGTCCCGGAACAATCGGAAAAATGGACTTGTCAAGTCTGGGATACACGGGACCTGATTTTGACGCGGCAAGAAAAACGCTTGCGCCAATCACTTATGACGACGACGGAAAAATAATTCCGCTGTCGCAGAGATTCAACAGAAAATCAGACGATGTAAGAAAATCTTTGGGGTGGTAAAAAATGGAGCGCAAGACAGAAAAAAAAGATGACGAATTGCGCTGCATGGACTGGATAGAGGAATATTTTTTATTTTGCCTTATGAAGACAGATTTTTATAAGGCAAAGTTCAGCGAGTATGTGGGCGAAATAAAAAAGCACAAGGAAAAAGGATTCACGCTCAAAGACTGTAATTATTTCTTTAATCAGTTCGGCGGAAACTCTATTCCGTCAAGCGAAAAGTCATAGGGGCGGTTTTTATGGAGAATGAAAAAATGCTGAGAATAAAAGTGAGAAGAGATGTGTTTGAAAAAATAATGCAGGATAGAGAAACGGAAAACGCGGATATTGAGAAATCAAGAATTCCTATGTATATAAAAAAGATTCCGCTGGGAAACGGAGATTATAAATACATTTATCATGATGAAAAAAAACTTCAAAAGAAAATTGATTTCACATTGTGCGGGAC
>CAVJKK010000049.1:0-2338 GCA_963649855.1 Anaerovoracaceae bacterium | reverse complement strand
TTTAAAAACAGGTCGGAAGTTCCTGATTTTATGAGAAAACAATCCGCCTTGAATGGAGCACGACTTACGAATGAAAAACAAGATTGTTTGATATTTTTGTTTGAAGATGAAAAACAAATAGATTTTTATGATACTAGCAGAATCATAAAAAAAGGTCTTCTGAACAACAGAAAACCTTTATTGGTGAACGAAAAGACCAAAGAACGTTCGGAGTTTAGAATCAAAAATGATTCACGGTCGTATAATGGGGCTATAACTCCCAATCAAACTATACCACAAAACGGCAAAAAATCAAACATAAAACTTGACTACAACGGCGAGGATATGCTTCATAAGTCTTTTGATATTGAGATTGCGGAGATTACGGAATCAAACAGAGAAAAGAAGGCGGAGCAGACGCAAAAAGCGCTCAGCGCAATTTATGCAAGACAGCCGTTTGCAGTGCGCCATGTAAGGGCGGAAAAGGGCGAGAAAGTCTTTAATAATCTTGTCTTGCGCATAAGCAGTTTTGACCGCGGCAAGATTGAAAAGGCGGTTCATACAATGGCGTTCACACTGGACACGAAAATAAAATCGGCCGGAAACGGAGAGGCTTTCAATTACAAGGCGCAGGAAGAGCTTACAGACAGATTTGTAAACGAGCTTACAGAAAAGACAAAGAATCTTTATTCGCTTCTGGTCTTGTGGCTGGGATTGCCGGAAGTCCGAATTTTGAGCAAGGCTGATTTGACGTACAAAGGCAGGATTTTATATAACCCGGAAAGCGGAGAGCCAATAAAACAGAGCGAATGGAAAAAGTTCATAAAAACCGTTGAGGATTTCCTGACTAAAAACTACAGCACGGCCGGAGAGCGGATTGTCTTGTCGGCGGAGGCTTTGGGGCGGATTCTTGAAAGAATGTCAAAAACAAATTCTCTTGAGGCTGTAAAGAAAATGAAGCTTGAAAATCTTTCAGCCGGAAACAGAAAAATTGACTGGATTACTGACAGCGTAAAGAACATGAAAGACACATTCGGAAACGCTTTTTCAGACAGAAAACAGCTTGCAAGATTGCAGGTCGCAGTAGACAGCGCGGCGCAGAGAGTTGCAAAGGTAACAGATGAAGTCAAGAATGACATTCAGCAGGTTATCATTGACGGAATAAAAAACAGGCAGTCAAAAGCGAAAATATCGCAATCCTTGTTTGAAAAATGCGTGGGGCTTAACCGTGATTTCCAGAAAATCGCAGACACAGAAATACAGAACAACACGAATGAGGCGTACGTTAAAGAAGAGGTTTACAACACAGACGAGGGCGAGAAAGTCTATTTCAAGCGTTTTGAGCTTTCAGACGACAACACTTGCAAAAAATGCAGGGCGGTAAAAGGAAAGATTGCGCTTTTCAGCGAGACACCTCTTGAATCGGAAAAGATAAATGACCCTTATGCGGATTTTGCGATTTGGGAAGGCAAAACAGAAGGCGTTATGCCTATGGGAACATTGCACCCTTATTGCCGGGGCGGATGGTACAGATATTATCCTGAGACTGAAAAATACCGCAAAGATTGAAATTCACAAAAAGATAATATAAAATCAACTCAACATTTACTAATATTTTTGATGTGTCTTGAAGGACAGTCATTTATCCGTTTTGGATAGGTGGCTGTCTTTTTTTTTGTACATCAAGGGGAAAAATAAAATGAGAATAGTATTTGACGCAAACAAGCTGGCAGGAAACGAATATTTTGACAGGTTTATCGAAAAGGCAAGAAAAGGCGAGCAGGTCGGAGGCGAATATATCTACCGCGAGAATATCGGCGAGAATGTGCGGACGAGCAACGGAAAAACAGTTGTAAGACGCTACCGCTATTATTATATAAAAGACATGCTCAAAGATTCGGCTGAAAAAATCCTGACGAATATCGGCAATTTCTTTTTCAAGGGCAACAAGGAAGAGACAGCGAAAATCGAAAAAGCGTATGAGACAGAAAATATACAGAAAAACTACGGAGCGGATAAAAAAACGTGGTATGAGCACGTCATGGAATATTTTTCACACCGTGCGCTTTGGGACAAGAGATTTTCAAACAAGGACACGGCGGAAAAATGGAAAAAGCCGGTAAAGACCATTGCAACAGACAAACTTGACGTAAAGGGAATGGAGACGCCGGCAGACAAGGCGCCGGCAATACAGAGCGAAACAAAAAAATCAAAAGAAAAAAAGGCTGAAACAAAAAAATGGAAGGCGAATCCGTCCTTAATGCGGAAAGTCTGGAGCTTATACACAGGAAAGCAGGCGGAAAAAGAAGAAAAGCAGAAAGAGACGGCTGAAAAGGTTATTTCGGAGAATAAGACACAA
>CAVJKK010000048.1:0-8072 GCA_963649855.1 Anaerovoracaceae bacterium | reverse complement strand
TCAAACTGAAGCTTTTCGATTTTAAGCACACTTTCATCTCCGAACTTAGTAACGGCATTTCCCGCCTTAGTAAGTGCAGACTTAGAAGCCTCCACCCCTTTTTCCAGATATTTCTGAACATCTTCTTTCTTAAATTTCATCTTCCGTCCTCCTCGTTATAATTTTGTCAGTGCCAGCAGCGTAAGGTCGTCGGCCTGCGGGTCTTCGTTTACGCCGGTGTAATACACATAGTTTGATTCTTCCATATCTGTAACGCTGCTGCAATAATAATCGTATCTGTTAAACGTATTTTTTAAGAATAAGTCGATTTTCCGGTCAACGCGGACTGCGTCTCCGTAAATCTGCACTTCTCCCGTTTCTCCACGCACTACACTGCCCGCCGCTTCCGGTGTCTTGTACATTCTGAACACTTTTTCTACCGCAGCAAGAGCCGTAATTGCTTCTCCGCTCGTGCCTTCAAGTTTCGTGAAGTCGAAAATCAGTTCTTCTTCTTCCGGCGAATGATATTTCTTAAGCGTCCAGCGTTTTCTGTTGAGCACTGCTTCAAGGATTTCCTTTACGCGCTCAAATTCCATCTGTTCGCTGGTCTGCCCTTTCTTGTGGTTTCCGTGAAGTTCACCTTCTTCAATTCCTTCTTCGCTGCACGGTACAATTTTAAAATCTTTATCGCGGAAAAATCTTGTTGCTTCTTCAATGCCGTCAGTATAGAGGAACAGGACATCACCCTTTTCAAGATGAGTTTTTTCTACCTTAAATCCGCCCTTCATTTCTACCATGAACGAAGGAAGAGGACCTGCCGCCGGAGCTTCGTGCAAAGTGAGGGTGTTGATTGTGCGCGTCCTGCTGCTGAACGTGTGAACGATGTTATCTCCCGCGTTGCAAAGCCATGCGTCTCCCGTATCTGAATCAAAAAGACAGAGAAGGAGGGTTGCAAATTTTCCCTTTACGCCGAGGGATTCGATAAAGTCGTTAATCTGAACTGCAAGGCGGTCAAGTGAAGTTCCGTGAGTTTTGAGAGTCCATTTTTCAAAATACTTTCGGAAAAGCGTTGCAACAACCGTCATGATGAGCGCCGCCGGAACTCCGTGCCCCGAAACGTCGCACTTTACGATTGCCCAGAACCGCTCATCAAGTTTTTTGTAGTCAAAATAGTCGCCGGAAACTGCATCCGCACCTTCGTAGTAGCCAAACAGTTCAAGATTTTTTTCTTTTTCGTGTGCCGTCGTCTGTTTGCCGCCGCGTTCACTTGCTGCAAGCGGAAGGAATGTCTGCTGAACTGCCTTTGCGTCGAGGGACATTTTCTCCTGCTCAAGCGCCTTCTCTTCTTCTTCCGCCGCCCGCACAAGCCCTGCCGTCATTTCGTTTACAGCGTCGCCCAGAGTGCCGATTTCGTCGCGGGTCTTTATGTTGATTTCAAAACTTTTCAGCTGCTTCTTGTCTTTCGTTTCCGTGATGATTTTTACATGGCTCATCAGTTTTTTAATCGGTTCAACGATGAGGGAAGCAAGCACCCACGCACCGACGATTCCGAGTGCAAGCGCAATGAGCGCAACTACAGAAGCAATCGCAATAATCGCTGCCTTTGATTTCTGGAGTGAAGTTACGAGTTCTTCCGCAGAAACTTCAAGCACAAGAACGGCATGCAGAAGCGAATCGTCTCCGCTGTTTTTGTAGAATACCGGATAGTAAAAAGTGTAGACGAAACTTCCGCTTTCAAGCGTGTCTTCGTTGAATTCAGGGAAGGCTCTGGCATTTGTCCGCGAAAGTGAACGCAGGATTGAAGTATATTCTTCTTTTTTTTCTGCCGAATACTTTCGGGCAATTTCCGCAAGGATTGAATCTGTTTTTTCGTGCGCAGTCTGTTCGAGCGGAGCACATTCCGCACTGATTTTCGCTTCAACCGAATCCGCCTTAAAGCGGCTTTTTCCCGCAAGGGGTTCTGCCGTATCAAGTTTTGTGCTTACTGACGCGCTTTTTTCCGTTGATGCCCAGAAATAATCAAGCGGCGAATCTTTGTCTTTTGAAGCTGAAGAAGAACGCCCCATCACCGTGGCAAAAATTGCCGGGCTGAACGTGTCTGCCTGACGCACAAGGTCAATCAGTCCGACGGAAGAACCGCCTTCAACCGCGTCATTCATCGCATTCTGAACGGAGTTTGCCATTCCTTCCATTAAAACGACAACCTGCTCCTGCATGCTTTCAACCAGAGTCTGGCGCTGTGTTGTAATCATGCGCCGTCCGAGCGAAACAGAAACCATGAGTACGATTGCAAGAACGAGGAGAACCGTAAATCCTACAAGCTTGAACTTTAAGCTCGTCTGCTTTTTCTTTAGTTTTTCTGCTTTCAATTTTTTATCCAGTGGCATGATTTCCCCCGTCAACAGCGAATTGACTTCACTTTGTATTAAAACCGATTCCTTTACCGTACCGATAATTCCCGCGCCCGCAAAAATGACCGCAAGAGCACACAAAACCAGAAGACAGGCAAAAAGAACGTCAACAACCTGAATGCTGTATCTGCCCGTGGACTGCGCCGTCCATTCAGGCGTCAAGACAAACGGATGTTCAATCTTGACCGTGCCCGATTCATCAACCGTAAAACGCTCTGCACCTTTTTTCTGAACGTACGCAAAACCGCGCGCAGAATGATGAAGTTTTACGGAATAACTGCCTTCTTCAAGGTCTTCAAGTTTTAAGCCCGTAATAAGATTTGAAGAAGCAATCTTAAAATCCCTGTGGTCATAGTAAAAAGTTTTCTTAAAGTCACTGTCGCCCGTTTTTTCAATCTGAATTCTGTCAACAACGCCTTCATAATTAAAATCCTGACCGTAAATGCTTATTTCAAGCGCGCCAAAATCGTCTTTTTTTGTACGAAGCCCGGAAAGAACCGTCCTCGCCCTGTATTTATTCAAAATCAGGATTTCTGAACTTACAGCGCCGGCGTTTCCGACTTCATCAACCGCACGCACGGAAAAAACGTAGATTCCGTTCCGCTGATTATTAAACGAAAGCTGTGTTTTTGACGTCATCACGGAGCGCGGAAGTTTTCCGCCTTTTTTTACGAAATGCTCGCGGTTTGCTTCAATTTCTTCTATATATTTGCTGAGCTGCGCTTTTTTTGCTTCTGTCAGCGAATCAGATTTTTCACCTAAATTCTTAAAGTGTGAATCAAGGTCGCCTACCTTTGTAAGGCTCCAGCTGTAACCTGCAACGTCAGTGTCATCTTCGTTTTTCTTCCACGAAATGCTGAAAGTGTTTGACTGAACGAATCCGTTTTCATCTTTTTTAACGGAAGGAATTTCACACAGCTGAGGCGGCGTCAAGTCGCGGTAATATTTTATCTGTGCGGATTCAGACCAGTTTCCGGCAACGTCGAGCACTTTTGCCTTAAAATAATATTCACCGTCGCCGGGAGCAGTTTCCGTAATCACATAGGATTTTCCTGCTTCAAGGTTGCGTTCAACAATCATGTCGGCATCGGCAGTTGAAGGCTCTGCAAAAGGATTGGTTGAAAAACTGTAAGAGTATGCTGCAATTCCGTTCGTGTCGCGTGGAATCGTAAGGCGGATTCTGATTTTTTCCTGAGTTGACCTTTTGTCTTTCTTAAAGTTTACGGCGGTGAGTTCCGGCGGGCGTGAATATTTATCCTGATTTACGATGAAAATCTGCGGATTTTCTGACTGTTTCTGCCAGATGTACGAAATTTCATTTTTTGAAGAAAAAATCACCGGATAGACGAACCCGGCTCCGCTGCTGTTTTTAACGAGCCGTTCTGAACCGAAATTCTGTCCGGTTTTCTGTGCCGTGTACGCTCCGTTGTTGTTGTCGAACCACAAAAGCGTGTCAGTGCCGTCAAAATTGAAAAACTGCGGACGGTGGGAATCTTTCAGGTCTGAATATTCGCGCACGCGCGCCTTGTCTGCGATTTTTCCGTCAGAATTTATTTTTACGAGTGAAATGTACGTCGTTTCCGAACGCACTGCACTTCTTTCCCACGCGCACCAGATTTCACCGTTTTTTGAATAAAGGACGGGGCTCTGATTTGAATATTCAATAAAAGAGTTCAGCCGTCTTGAAAGCGTTGAACTGTCGTCAGTCAAAAGCACGGGGACAGAAAAAGTCTTAAAGCCGTCCCCCGAAAAAGTCGTGTACAGCTGGAAAGTCTTCGGTTTGTCCGGAACTGAAAAATGCGACTGAAAAACGACGAGATCGCCGCCGTCAACCGGGCAGAGATACGGAGAAAACGAATTGTCCAGGTTTGCGGCAGGAGCAAAGCGTTCAAACCTTGACCATTTTTTGCCGTCAGCGGAAATTGAATATGCAATCGAAAATTTTGAACCTTCACTCAAAGAGGCAAAAAGCACGAAAGAATTTTTCTTCGTCTTGAAAATGCGCGGAGCTACGATTTTCTGTTCCGGCATGGAAAGCACGCAGGAATCAAAGGTCTCCCCGCCGTCAGTTGAAGTGTAAACTCCGATTTCATACTGCGAACGGGTTACAGCAACGCTTAAAGTGCCGTCATCAAGGACAGCCGCCGTGTAAATGTCGGGAACTTCACCTGAATAATCAAACGGACCTGCGACCGTCTTTTTTGCAGACCATTCATCCGCAACTGAAGTTTTAGAAATGTATTCAACATAGAGTTTTGAACTGCGGACTTCTTCAAAAAACAGGTAATTTCTGTTGTTTGCAGCAACAACGACCGGAAACTGCGCGCTTTCTTTTATTAAAAGTTCCGGGGATTCAAAATAAAGATTCTGAGAATACGCACCGGCACAAAAAACTGCGGCAAAAAAGATGAGGAATATTTTTTTTATTTCAAACCTGATTTTCAGTTTCATTTTTTCTCCAGTCTGTGCCCTGCTACATGTTTTCAATACGCCGCTTCAATTTTATGACTTTTGCAACCTGCGGATTTTTGCCGTACAGGTCAGTTATGAGCGCAAGTGCCTGATCCTTCAAGCCGTCGTTGTAATAGCGTTCCGCCTGTGCATAGCGCACTTCGTCCGAGTCATCAAGATAGTTTTTAACCGTCGTCGTCTTCGTATTTGAAATGAGTGCCTGGTCTTTTAACTTCTGCGCCTGAGTGTTGCGGCGGTTCAAGCTCAGCGCTTCGTCCAGGAGGGCAATTTTCCGTGTAAGGTTAGTTTCGTTCTGTGCCTGACGGGTAAGCTGGGCAGAGCGTTCAAGATTTTTTCTGTTCTGCTCAGACTTTGCAAGGTTAGAGATCTGATTTTCAAAATCTTTTACGGTTTTTGCAACTTCTTTATTATCCGGAATTACCTTCTGTAAATCTTTCAAATCGTTTAATGCATTGCGCAGATCAACATCGCGGCCGGAAGAAGCAGCCGTTTTTGCCTGACTGATTTTTGACGCAACAGTTGACTCAAACGCTGCCGGGTCGAGGATTTTATTTATCAGAATGTTGAGGTTGTTTGCTTCAAGGTTTTTCGGGAAGACACGCTGCACTTTACGGACTTCGTCGCGGGACTGAGTTAAAAGAGTCGTACCTTCTTCAGTTTTTCCGCTCTTAAACAATTCTGCGCCCTTTTCGTAGTTGATTTTCGCGTTGTTGAGGTAAGCACCCATGTCCTTGTACAGCGGGTCTGAATATGCAATTTCTTTTCCGCCGCTGGATTCAAGCGCTTCCTGAACCAGGGCAAGAAGTTCCGTAACTTCCGAGTTTTCGTTCGCCTGCGTTTTTGCCCAGATTTCGCCCGCCTTTACGAGGGAGGTTTTCGCCGTTTCAAAACTGCCGGCATAGTAATCGTTGTAAGCGCCGGTAATCAGGGTGCGGACATTCGTAATTACCCAGTCGTTCTGTTTTGCCGTAATTTCTTCATCTAAGGCTGCAACTTTTGAACCAAATTCTTTTCTCAATGAATCATTCTCTTCAAGCTGGAGGGATTTTTTATAAACCGTATCCGCTTCCGACAGAGTTTCGCGGGCAAGGTCATATTCAGCACTGTTCATGTATTTCTGCGCCTGTGAATACAGCTGCCGCGCCTCGTTTGCCGACTTCAACGCCGCATTTGACTTTATCTTTGCCGAAGTGATGATTCTGTTTGAATCTGCCACAAGAGAATTCAACGCCGCAATAACGGAATCGATTTTTTGGCAGCCGTCCGCATAAGTTTTTTCAGTCTGGGCATATTCTGCCCCGCCGTTCAGTTCAGTTCTGTAAGAACGAAGAATTCCCGTTTCTTTTTGAATTGCCGAGTTCAGAGCAAGGCATTTTTCATAGGCAAGCGTCGGGTAGAACTTCGTGATTTTTGTTTCTCCGTCATTTTCTTCAACGCCGTTCAAGAGGGCAGCCGCTTCGGAAACTTCAAGCGTAAAGGAAGCAAGCTGATTTTCTGCTTCGCCGGAATATACTTTTGCGAGTGCCGACCACACGGCGCCGGACTGTTTTTTACATTCTTCAAGAGAAGCCGACAGAAGATTTTCAAAAAATGCGATGTTTTCAGTCCAGTCAAGAGATTCGTCCTTCAACTGAACGCCTGCAGTCGTGCGGTCGTGCGCGGAAAGAGCTTGAGAAGGCTGTAAGTCGTCTGCTTCTTCAGGATTTCCGCTTTCAAAATCAACTTCAAACTGCGCCTGAACTGTTTTTTCTTCCTTTACAAACTGAACATTCTGTTCCGTAGAGATTTTCTGCGACTGCGAACGGTAAAAATTCTCCGCACTCAAAAGTGACTTTGCATATTCTGAAAGGTTGTTTTCATTCAGCGAAAGAGAAGCAACTTCAAGATTTTTTGACGCAACCGCCTGACTCAAAGAAAAAGCATTCTTCAGGCTGGAATTTGAAAGCCGGCGGATAAAGGCAAGGGAGCTGTCGTATTTTTTATAGCCGGAAGCCGCACAGTTTTTCAATTTAGAATAAAGAGAATGAACTTCCTGCCCCTGCCCTGCAAAACTATAGGCAAGCCCTGCCGAGCGGATAAAAGGTTCAAGGTCAGTTTTCTGTGTAAAGTAAGCAGAATCAGTTTTTATTCCAGAATAAATCTGCGCGTATTCATTTTGAATCATGGCGTAGAGTATTGATTTTAAGTCTTCAATTCTCGTATTCCAGAAAGCGTCGACCGCGTGAACGATTCCAGAATCAGGATTGTGTTCAATTCCAAGAACTGCCCACCGGCTGAAAGTGATGTAAGAAGTGTCGGTAAGTCCCGGATTCAGTTCAAGGGCAGTTTTTTCAAGCGAAATCAGTTCGTTTCCGCAGTCATAGATTGAATTGCGCGTTTCTGCCAGCGTGCCGAACGATTTTTTGAGGTTCTGGAGAGCCGTCTCACATTTCTGCACGGAGCCTTCCACAAGGGCAAGTTTATAGGAATTGTAATCTTCCTGGCATTTTTCAATCTGCAAAAGAAGAAGCGCATTAAGAGAACGCACCTTGTTCTGCTGGGCTTCAACCTGAGAATTCAGTTTCTGCGGATATTCAACGAGGATTTCCTTATCACCTTCAAAGATGATGTCCGAATCTTTCGTCTTTAAAGAAAGCCCTTCTTCAAATTTTGAAACGGCTTTTTTGTAATTTTCAGACTGTCCGAGAGTACCGCCTGCAATCAGCGAAGTTCCCTGTCCTACAATCATGTTTGAACGGTTGATGTAATAGGAAAGGCGGATTGTTCTGCGGGCGTCGTTCGTAAGGTCAACCGCTTCCTGCGCCGGATTTTTCTCGGCATTTTCAAGCGCTACGATGATGTCCATTTTCTGAGAATCAAGCGCATCCGACTGCTCGTCCGTCAGTTCTTCCGTAGCAGAGATTTCCATCTTCTGGGCAAGGTCCAGAGCCTTCAAGTTGAAATTTCTTCGTTCCTTTATGATTTTTGAAACACGTTTCTGAGCCTTATCAAACTGTTCGGGATATTTCTGAATGTAGAGGGAAAGCTGTTCAAGTGCGGCTGAATAGTCATTCTGCGCGATAAGGGCGTCAATTTCCGAAAGCGACATGACGTCACAGAACGCAAGACATGCAAAAAGAGAAAAAATCGAAATGCCGGCAATAATTTTTTTTAACATCAGCCTGTAAACAACGGAACCCGCCGGAAGAAACGACAAAAAGTCCCCATATC
>CAVJKK010000047.1:0-8076 GCA_963649855.1 Anaerovoracaceae bacterium | reverse complement strand
TTGCAGAAATTCAAAAAAACGGGTTTCGTACTCACTACGATTGCTGAAAATTAAAAGAAATGACTTTCGTACTCAGTACGATTGCTGAAAATTAAAAAAGCGGCTTTCGTACTGAGTACGATTGCGAAAATCAAAATCATCTTTCGTACTCAGCAAAATGTAAAAACTTACACCTCTTCGGCAGTGCTCTTAAAACAGGCGATGCCTTCGGCTACATATTTTTCGCGGAGTTTCTGACAGATTGCAATTATTTTTTCTGCTTCTGCTTCTTCGCAATAAATTATGTACATGATGTTGAGCTGCGGCCAGATTGCATCCCCCAGACGAGGGTTTGAATAGCCTGCGCCCATCACGTTTTCAAGTTTCGTGTACCTTGCTGCGACCTTCTGCTCTTTGAATTCTTCCGTAAAGTCTTCTTCAAGCGCCTGCGACGTTATGATTTCGAGGCGGGTCAGTTTTCCGGCGTGTTTGCGTATGTTTTCAATGTAAGACATCTTATTCTCCTGCTTCTGTCTGTGACTCCAGGGCTGCCAGTTTTGCGCGCTTTTTTTCTGCTTTTTTGAGGCGGCGGCTGTTGAAAATGTAATAGATTGACGGCATCAGGAAGAGTGTCATCAAAGAACCGAAAGTCATTCCACCGAATACCGTAAGGGAAATCGGCTGCATTGACATTGAACCTTCTCCCGGGAAGAACGCCATCGGGGCAAGGGAAATTACCGTCGTGAGCGTTGACATGAGAATCGGGCGCAGACGGTTGCGGGCTGCCTGAATACATGCTTCTTCAAGTCCAAGTCCACGTTTTCTAAGAAGGTTCGTGTAGTCAACAAGAACGATACCGTTGTTTACGATTGTTCCGACGAGAACCAGGGCACCCATAATCGTAATTACGTTGAGCTGGTTTCCGGTGATTGCGTAAATCATCATTACACCGATAAACGACAGCGGAATTGTAAGGATTACGATGAACGGATCGAGCATTGATTCAAACTGAGAAGCCATTACAACGAATACGAGGAACGCTGCCAGAAGGATTACAAGTCCGAAGTTCCGTGCTGCTTCCATCAAATCTTCAAGGTCGCCGGAATAGGTGATGATTACTCCGTCTTCTTTTGCAATGTTTTCGTTTATGAGTTTTTCAACTTCCGACTGTACGACACCGATTGAAAGTCCTTCCTTTGGTTTTGCCGTTACGTGAATGATTCGCGACTGGTTTTCACGGTAGATTGTAACCGGAGCAGTTGCTTCTTCATAATGCGCAAAGCTTGAGAGCGGAATGCGAAGTCCACTTGAAGTTACCATTGAAATTGAATCAAGGTCCTGCAAGCGTCCGCGGTCTTTTTCTGAAATGCGCACTACTACGTCGATGTCATCGCCGTTCTTTGTGTAGCGGCTGGCTGTCTTTCCGTTGATTACACCGCCGATTTCTGCACCGACCGTATAAACGTTGAGCCCGAATTCCTGCATGCGGTCGCGGTCAAAAATGATGTTTGCCTGCGGGAGTCCGTCCTGCAAGTCGGAATCAACTTCCGTAACCCACTCTTTGCCTTCATTTTCGAGGACTTTGCGTACCTGACGCGCTGTTTCCATTACAAGATTCAGGTCGTCAGACTTTATGTTTACGGAAACGCCGGAAGAACTTGATGCGCTGTTTGCATTTGCTGCAAAACTTACGCTTGCTCCCGGGAACATCGTAAAGTATTTGCGGAGTTTTGCCTTTGCCGTTTTTTCATTGTCGTAGCCGGCGAGGCGGTCTTTTGGTTCGTAAAGCGTGAATGTAACTGAGCCGGTATTTGTTTCTGATGATGAAGAAATCATGCTTGAACCGCCGATTGTAACCGTTGAATATTTTACGCCCTTCAAATCCTGGAGCGCCATCGTTTCAAATTCGCGGACAAGGTCTTCCGTAACGGAAAGTTTTGTTCCCTGTGCGAGCGTAAAGTCAACTTCGACGCTGTTTGCTGCTGATGACGGCATGAACACAAATCCGACCATCTTGACTGCCGCAATCGAAAGCACAAACAGAACGAGAACGCCTGCAATGAACGCTTTTCTGTGGTGAAGGACGAATGCAACTCCGTCGGCGTATTTTTCGTCAAGTTTGTCAAAGAAGTGTGCAAATGCCTTATCAACCGAATATGCAAGTCCGCGTCCTTCGTTGCGTTTTCCGTTTGCCTTGCGCACATACATCGCACACAGAACAGGAACAAGCGCAATCGCAACAACAAGCGAAGACATGAGCGAGAAGATAATCGTGTAGGCAATATCGTTGAACATCTGTCCCATCATTCCGAGTTTTTTCTGGAAAATGAGCATCGGAAGGAAGATACAGACTGAAGTCAGCGTTGAACCCATAATCGAAGTAACCATTTCCTGCGAACCGAGAATTGCCGCAACTTTTGGTTTTGCGTCACGCTGAATATACGAGAAGATGTTTTCAAGGACTACGATTGAGTTATCAACAAGCATACCGATACCAAGGAGAAGACCTGCCATTGAAATCATGTTGATTGTAATTCCCTTCAGGTACATACAGACGATTGTAATCATTACGGAAAGAGGAATTGCGAGTCCGACGATGAGCGTTGATTTTATGCTGCGGAGGAAGATGAAAAGAACCGCGATTGCAAGAAGCGCACCCTGAACAACCGAATTTACAACCTCGTTGATTGTCTGTGAGATAATGTCAACCGTGTTTGAAGTTTCGAGGACTTCAACATCTGCCGGAAGTTCTGCCTGAATTTTTGCAAGCTGTTTTCGTACGTTTTTTGCCGCCTGAACTGAGTTCTTGCCGGACTGCTTTGTGAGCATAATCATTACACAAGGGCTGCCGTCAAGGTAGGCGAGGGTTGATTCATCCTTGTAACCTTCGTAAACATCTGCAATATCGCGCAGGCGGATTGTGCGGACTGCTGCATCCGTTCCCACTTTGTAAGAAATTACCGTATTCTTTAAATCTTCAATGCTTTTATATTTACCGTCGTTTTTGATTGTGTAGTTGATGTCGCCAGAGGTAATCGTTCCGCCCGAAGACTGAATGTTCTGAACGCCAATCATTGAAGCAACCGTGCTGATTGTAAGTCCGTAGGCTTCGAGGCGGTCGCGCGGAATGTCAACGTTGATTGACTGCTCACGTCCGCCGGAAACTGTTGCCGAAGCAATACCGTCGAGCTGTTCAAGGCGCGGTTTGATTACGTCTTCTGCAAGGGTGCGGAGCTCTTCCGGAGTACGGTTTCCACGAAGGGCAAGGCTCAAAATCGGCATCATTGAAGGATCCATTTTGATTGTTACAGGAGAATCTGCATCATCCGGCAGGTAACTTCGTACCATATCGATTTTATCACGGACGTCACCGCCGGCAGAATCAAGGTTTGTTCCATAGTTGAATTCAAGAATTACAATCGAAACGCCCGACATGGAACGCGACTGCAGGGTTTTCAAGCCTGAAACCCCCGAAAGCGAACTTTCAAGGGTCGTCGTAACGCTCTGTTCAACTTCTTCCGGACCGGCATTGTCGTACGAGGTGTAGACAATCATGTACGGCAAATCCATTTCAGGGTACATATCAATCGGAAGCTGCGTAATACAGAAAAGTCCGAGAACTACCGCCAGAACAAAAAGAAGCTGAGTTGTTACGGGTTTATTTACACACTTTTCAGAAAATGTCATATAAATCTCCTAAATTGTACGAGACTGTCTCTTTTAGTTTGCAGTGCTGTTTGACGTAATGTTTACCTTTGAACCTTCATTCAAAAGCGACATTCCCTTGATTACGATTTCATCGCCGGCTTTTAAGCCTTCTGCAATTTCCGTCTTGTTGTCTACCGAAAGTCCTGCCGTTACAGGCACGAATTTTACTGTTGAATGTTTGTCTGTGTGCGGTTCAACAACGAAAATATAATTTTTTGAATCGCGGGTTACGACTGCCGTTGAAGGAACTACGATTGCATTTTTTACTGATTCAGTTACGAGTTTTACGCGACCGTACATTCCGACTTTTACGCGGGCATCTTTTTTGTCAAAACGGAGTTTTACACCCATCGTGCGGGTTGAAGTGTCGAGAATCGGGCTGATTTCAACAACTTTTGCCGAAAATTCAACTCCAGGATAAGCGTCAAAACTTACGGAAGCCTTCTGATTTGATGAAATTCTGCTGATGAAGCGTTCTGCAATATTGATTTTTACTTCGAGGTCATCTGTGAGGGCAACCGTCGCAACCGGAGAACTCTGGGAAACAGTTGAACCGACCGTCGTCGGGAGCGATGTAATTCTTCCGGCAATCGGCGAATTGACAGGGCTGTCGTTGTAAACTGCACCGGCACGCAGAGGGTTTACGTAAGCGATTGTCTGACCTTTTTTTACCATGTCGCCAACGTTTACGAGGATATTTGTGATTTTTCCAGCCTGATCCGGCAAAACTGCAACCGAGTTTACGGAACTTACGTCTCCGCCGAATTCAAGATAATCGTCAAGGTTGCCGGCAACCGTTGTAAGCGTACTTACTGCAAAAATCTGTTCAACTTCTGCATTTTCTGCCGCTGTTTCCGTTTTTTTGCCGCCGCATCCGACAATCAGAGGCATTGTTACGGCAAGCGCGCCGACTGTAAAAAGTATTTTTGAAAGTTTCATGATTTCCTCCTGCTAAAAGTCCGTCTTTTATTTTTCAACGGCAGCGTCTGAACCGCCCGTCAATTTTACGTTTAATGTATTTTCAAGATCCATGAGGGCTGAAATATACTGATATTTCTGATTCAGCTGCCCGAGTTTCGCCTGATTCAGAGAATTTTCAGAATCGCGCAAATCGAGAAGTTCCGTCGTTCCGTTGCGGTAAGAACGCAGCTGCATGTCGTACGCCCTCTGCGCAAGCTGGACTGAACGGTTCATGTTGTCAATCTGCTGGCGTGCCTGATTCAAAGTATCGACGGCTTTGCGAACCTGCACTTTCTGATTTTCCTTCAGGCTTTCAATCGAAAGTTCAAGCTGTGTGAGCTGCTGTTTATAGTCTTTTACCTGCTGGCGGTTGCTTGACCACGGAAGCATGTTCGTAAAATTCCATGCGAGCGTCAAAGTTAAATTACCGCTGTCGTACCATTTGTCATCCTTGCCGAGGTCGCTCATAAAACCGAATGCTTTTGCGTTGTTCTGCGCTGCAAGACCAAGACTTGCGCCGTCCGTGTACATCGGAGTCCAGCCGTAACTTAAGGCAAAAGTCGGAATCCACGTTGAAAAATCGAGTGCCTTAATTCCAAGTTTTGCAGTTTCCATCGATTTCTGCAGGGATTTTATCTGCAGGTCGTTGTCCGCATATTTATTCAGTAAATCCTGAGTTTCTACGTCAACGTAAACGGGTTCAATCGGGCTTGTAAGTTCAATTTTTGTTCCGACCGGAAGTCCGAGAAGAAAGGCAAACGTGTCGAACTGCTGGTTCAGACTCTGAACTGCACTGTCAACGTCCGGCTTCGTGTTTTCATAGTTTACCTGTGTCTGCAGAAGGCTGATTTCCGGCACAAGACCGTTTTTAAAATTTTCTTCCGCCTGAATCATTCTCTGGCGCGCATTTTCGAGGGTCTGCTGCTGGATTTTCAGACTTTCCTGCTGAAGCAGAAGCGCATAGTAAACTTTTTTTATGTTGAGGAGAGTTTCGTTCTGGCTCTGTTCCCAGGTGATTTTTCCGGATTCGTAGTTTGCCTTTGCAATCTGAATCTGAGCAATGTATGCAGGTGTAAAATTCCAGCTCACCGACGCTCCGCCGATAACGTCCCAGTGTGATTCTTCGTCCGGGTAGTCTGTATGTGCATACGACGGACTGATTTCGTTCGTGCGCATCATGGTTCCGTTCATGGAAACCGTCGGCAGAAATACGTTCCAGCTTACGTCGGAAGCGCGTTTTTTGATTTCAAGATCAATGTCGCTGCTTTTGAGCGTGCGGCTGTTTTTCAAAGCGTATTCCACAGCCTCATCAATCGAAAGCGAAACGGCATTTTCATCTTTTGTCTTCGTTTCCTGCGCAAAACCGGCAGAAATCAAAAGTGTTAAACTGAACAAAGCGAGTAATTTTTTCATTTCCTCTCAACCTCCAGTAATTTTTTTTATAATTTATAAAACCTGCATTTCATCTAAAAATGTTCCAGATTCACTCCGTACATCGCAAAATCAAACAGATACCTGAGCGATTCCAGCGACTGTTCCAGCGAAAGTTTGTGCTTGCGGATGAAAAATGTGAGCGCCACCGGCAGAATTCCCGTGATGAACGTAAAATGATTCGGCAGAATCGGAAATCCGAGGTCAATTTTTTTCAAATCGTCTTTTACACGGTTTTCCCAGACATTATTTGACTCGTTACATTCCTTGTTGTCTTTTTCGACAAGTTCATCATCCGTCGTCTGTAAAAGCCAGCCACAAATCGCAAGAATGGAAGGTCTCAGGGCAAAATACGAAATTTCAGTCCGCATGTTGATGTAGATGAATTCCGTGTATGACTTTGCATCAACCGAATTTTCCGCACACGCCGTCTTTAAAAACGAAATCTCTTTTGAAACAAGCGAAAAAAGCATTTTATTTTTGTTTTCAAAATAGAAATAAAGGCTGCTCTTTGCCATTCCGAGTTCACCGGCAATCCGTTCAACCGTAACGCCGTTCATTCCATATTTTTTTATGACTTCTGCAAACGCCGTAAAAATGCGGTTTTCTTCCGGCATGTCGTCAGCGCAGATTTCACAGATTTTATCGAGTTCGGCAAACCGTTCTTCAGAAATTTTCGTAAAATACGAAGTTTCTCCAATAGTTCCGACGATTCCGTTATGCAGAAAATCAATTATGCGGTCGGCAAAATCTTCAACCGAAAGCCCTTCATTCCCCGACAGTGCAAGATTTTTTTCACGAAGTTTTATGTAAAGGAGAAAAGTGACTGCGCAATAATAAATGTGTGAATAGCGCTTAAGCGTGGAATCCATTTTAATTTGCGTAAAAAATTCGTCACTGTCCGGCCTTACGCCGCGGGCAACCAGTTCCCTGACGATTACATCTTCATAATCCCTTATCTGTGTGTGGCGGTTTATAAAATAGTTGATGTACCGGGTGTTTTCTGCAAAAAAAACGACAACCGCCTTAAATTGATTTCTGAAAACCGGCTGTTCGCGCATTTTTTTCGCCTTTTGAATTGAAACGATTTTTTCCGCGAACAGGTCAAAAAAAGAAACGCTCATCTGCTGAACGAGTTCTTCCTTGTTTTTAAAATGACGGTAGATTGCTGCCTTGGAAATGCCGACTTTCTGCGCCACCTGACTCATTGAAAAATCAAGGAAAAACGGCTTTTCATAAAACGAAAATGCAGCGTCTAAAATGAGGTCTTTTGTAGATTTGTTAGAATTTTCCTGTCTTGCCATAAACCGTTACCGAACAGTCGGTAACTAAAACATATCGAACAAGCGGTAACATGTCAAGAAAAAATCCCGAATTTTTCTTTTATCTGGTCGAGGTTCTGGCAGTTCAATTCTTCGGCAAGGGCAAATTCTCTTTCGGCTTCTGCCTCTTCACCGTTTTTAAAATATGCCGCACCTAAATATGCGTGGATTACGGCGATTTTTGGGGCGCGTTCGGCTCCTTTTTTCAGGCTTTCAATTGCTTTCTGCAGCTGCACGCCTTCTTCAAGATACATCATTCCAAGGCTTGCCCAGGCTTCACCTTTTGTTTCGTCCATTTCAACGGCTTTTAAATAGTTTTCTTCCGCCTTTGGGTAATTTTTCAGCGTCTGATAATCCATTCCAAGCGTTACGTAATTGCGGTAATCCGGCTTTTTTTCCAGCGATTTTTCAAGCCAGAGCGCTGCGTTTTCAAAATCTTCCTGCGCCGCATACGTATTTGAAATGAAACCAAAAATCAGTTCATCTGAATAACGCGTTTCTTTTTCAAGTGCTTCGTTAAAAAGTTCAAGTGCCTGTTCGTATTTTCCTGCACCATAAAAAGTTACGGCTTTTTCTACGCTTGAATCTCCGGGCTTTGTACACGAAAAAAACAGCCCCGAACTCAAAACAGCGGCAATAAAAATCAGACTTTTTTTCAACATCTTCTGCATGATTT
>CAVJKK010000046.1:0-8078 GCA_963649855.1 Anaerovoracaceae bacterium | reverse complement strand
GTCGTGAAGTGCGCTTATTCCGCTGTAAAACGTGTAGACGTTCCTGTTTATGCTCGAAAGAATGCTGCTGCACTGTATCGGTAAAAAAGGTCCCGTCATGAACGGGCTGTAGTTTCTCAGCATGAACTTTGAAAAATATGCGTTCATCGCCGGCAGGTAAACGTCTTTGTATTTTTGTGGGTCTGTGTTCCAGTTGTTGATTAAGACTTTCGTCTGTCCGTATTTTCTGTATTTCCAGCCCTTGTAGAACGGCGGTACTGAAGGCACGATGTCTTCTGCGTTTACGATGTTCCAGATGTAGTTGAATTTCGGGTCTGCCGTGTTTTCGTTTGTCGTTACGTTCGGGGAAGCGAAAGTGTAGGTGTAGATGTTTTCCGGCTTGAAAAGCCTTGTGCCGTACAGTTCTGCGGAAAGAAGGTTTGCGATTGCCGCTCCGCGTGAATGCCCTGTAACAAGGAGACAGCAGTCTTCAATGTCGATTTTGTTCCGTAGAAGATAGGCGATTAAGGCGGTTTCTACGAGCTTTGTGGTCTTGTAAAAGCCTTCGTGATATTCTGCCGCGTCCTTCGTCTTGTCGGAGATGTTTACGTTTGAAATCCATTCGTTTGCGTTGAGTGGAGTTCCGCGGATTACGATGAAAATGAGGTTTCTCTTTCCCTTTGAACTCTGGATTTCTTTCGTTGCAAAGGTGAACGCTGCCTGGTCGTTCCCCCACATTGAATCCTGGTAGTCGATGTCATAGTGAAATTCAATCAGTTTTTCGCTGAAGTCCAGAGCCTTGAAGCACTGCAGAAGAAGGTTTGATGATTTTCCAATGTCTCCGTCTTCGTACGAAACTGCGGAAAAAATCCCCGCAATCCGTGCAATGTTGTGGCTGTAGACCGTTGCCGGTTTTTCGCCGAACCATTTTTCGTCCCATTCCGTCGTAATCGTAACCGGATTTTCTTCTACCGTAACAAGGCTTTTTACCGGGAATTTTACCGGCTTCGCAAATGAAAGCGCCGTCCCGGAAATTAAAAGCACTGCAATTCCTGCAAGATATTTTGAGTGAGTCATTTTGAGTTTTTAAAGTGAAGTTCCTCTTGATGATGAATCTGCGTCTGCTCCGTCAAGCGTTACTTTCAGTTCTGTAAATTTGCCGTCTCTGTAGATTTTTACGGCTACGGTGTCGTTCGGCTTCTTTGATTCAAGTGCGCTCGTGTAATCTGCGTATGTGCGGATGTCGATTCCGTCGATTCCGGTGATTATGTCGCCGCCGAGGTAAATCGTCGTCGGGTTGAAGCGGCTTCCGTACTGAACTGCCTGCGTTCCGCCCTTGATTCCTGCCTTTTCTGCGCTGCTTCCGCTTTCAACTGAACTGACGAGGATTCCGTAGTTGATTTTGATTCCTGCGTACTGTGCAATTGTTGAAGTCATCTGAACCGGCGTAATCTGAATCGTTCCGCGCCGTACCTTGCCGTATTTAAGCAGGTCGTTTACAACGCGACGTGCCGTGCTTACCGGAACTGCAAATCCGACCCCTGCCGATGAGCCTGAGTTGGAAATTATCATCGTGTTGATTCCGACCATCTTTCCCTTTGTGTCTAAGAGAGGTCCGCCCGAGTTGCCCGGATTGATTGCGGCGTCCGTCTGAATCATGTTGCGTATGATTACGTTCTTGCTTTCCTGAATCGGTCTTCCGAGTCCGGAGATTATGCCCGTCGTCATCGTGCGCTCAAGCGCAAAAGGGTTTCCGATTGCGATTACTTTCTGTCCGACTTTCAGCGAAGTTGAATCCCCGAAGTCGATTGTCTTTAATTTTACGTTTTCCGGCGGATCAAACTTTAAGACTGCGATGTCGCTTTCAACGTCCTGCCCGACAACTGTTCCCGGATAGCTTGTTCCGTCTGCGAGCGATATGTTGATTTTATTTGCCTGACTTATTACGTGAACGTTCGTTACGACGTATCCGCGCTTGTCGATTATTGAACCTGAGCCCGACCCGCCTTCCTGAACGACCGGCTCTAAAAACCAGTTGATTCCCATCACCTGCGTCGTGATGTTTACTACCGCCTCGTTGCATTTTTCGTAAACGGAAATGTTCTGTTCTTCATCCTGCGTGTACTGCCCCTGCGAAGACGAAGTTGCCGTGACTGCCGGCTTTTCAAAAGCGGTTTCTTCAATAAAGTCTGTCTGAACTTCTGCGCCTTTTTCTGTCTGTGCCGGAAGTTCTGAAACGTTTACTTCCTGCGCTTCGCTGTCAGAATCCGCCCGGTTTCCTGAAGCGGAAACGCGTGTAAAAACGAGGATTGCTGCGCTTGCACAGACCGCGCCTGCAATAATTCCCGTCAGAGTGTGTTTTATCATCTGTTGTCTTGAATAGAGTTTCATTTTTCTGTTCCTATCCTATCACTTTTACAGAAGTGTTGAAATTCCCGCCTCTGCCCTGTAGTAGATGTCGTCTTTGAAAATCTGTGCGTTTCCGCGTAAGTTTACGAAAACGTTGTTTCTGAACGGAAGACTCAAGTCAAAGCCTGCGTCGACTGCGCGGGTCCATTCCCTTGAAGAAGAAGTTCTGTCGTCGCCTTCAAGCCCTGTCGTTCCGAATGAAGAATTGAGTGCGCCGTAAAGTCCGAGCGAAAAGCCCGGTGCCTTGAACTGAACTGCAAGTCCGTTGCGCCATACTTTGTCCAGTTCTGAATCTTTTGTGTTGTATGTTGAAGTTCCGAAAGTGAACTCCGAAGAAACTCCGGCATAGAATGAACTGAAGTCCAGCCCGGCTACAATTCCGCCGCCTGCGCCTGAACCGTTGTCTGCGCCGTAAGGTTCAAACGGTTCGTTTTTAGAGCCGCCCGCCCTCAGTAAGAATCCCCAGTTGAAGTCGCCCGCATTCATCTTTGAAGAGAAGACGAACTTCAGTGCAGAGTTTATGAAAGGAGAAGCGCCTTCGTGCCCGGCGTTGAGTCCTGCCCGGATGCAGAGTTCCATGCAGTCAAAGTATGAATATGCACAGAATAAAGAAAGCGGAGCGCAGTAGAATGAAGAAGCGTCATTTTTTACGATTGCCCCGCCGTTTAAGCCTGCTGCAAAAGTCGTCTTCGGGTTTGCAAAGGCTGCCGGCAGGATTCCGATTCCCGAACCGCTTGCGGTGTAAGTTGCCGCCTGTATTTTGATTGAGCTGTCCGCCGTAAAGTTTATTGAAAGTTTCTGTCCGCCGGCTTCAACCGTTGCGGTGTAAACTCCGTCTGGTACGGTGTTTTTTTCGGGAGTCTTTCCGTCCCAGATTACGTTCTGTGTCCACGTCGTAAATTCCGGAAGCTGGTAGAAGGCGACCTGTTCACCGCTGCTGTCTGTGATTGAAAATGTGCCTTTTTCCCTGCACGTAACTTCAAAGGAGAATTTGATGTTCCCCAGTGAGTTTGCAAGAGAAGGATTAAATGCCTTTTTGTTTGAGCGGAGTGACGACATTGAAAATTCCGCCGGAGAAAGCTTTGCCGTTACAATCTGATAGGTGTTGCGCGGAATGTAGATTTCTGCAGTTTCCGTTGTGTAGCCGAATCTCTTTACCTGCACTTTGTGTTTTCCTTCTTCGAGGTTTACGATTTTGTCGCTTAAGCTGTTGTTGTCAACGTAGACGGAAGAATCTTCCGGATAGGTGATGAAATTTACAGTTCCTTCGTATTTTTCAAGTTCAACGTAAAAAACGCGTTCTTCTCCGCTTACGACGTTGATTCTGTAGCGTTTTGTCTTGTAGCCCGTCTTTTCGACTCGCAGGTTGTATCTTCCTGCCGGAAGGCTTGAAATTGTAAGGGTAGAATAGCCTTCAAAGTTGCCGTTCAAAAATATTTCTGCATTGGCGACGTTTGTCTTTATCGTGATTTTTGTCTTTTCGCGGTCGATTGCGCCCTTTCTGTCGGATTTTAAAAGTTCGTCTGGTCCCGTGTGCAGTTCGTCTAAGATGCCGTATTTCGGGGCAACGGACTTCTGTTCAACTGAAATTCCTGATTTTTCGGACTCTGTGTCCTCTTCTGCAAAGGAAAGTGAAGCCAGTAAAAGGACTGATGCTAAAACGCACGTAAATCTTTGTAAGGTCATAAATTAACTTTATGGTATCTGCAAAAACTCGTCAATGCTGATTTTTATCGGGATTTTCACCTGTTAGTAATTGAATAACGTGCAGAATTCAGTTATATTGTCTAAATCTACCGTTATGTTGAACTCATTATATCTATGACTCTTTAGCGGATTCAAATTGTAAACTTTTTTTTGAGAGGTAACAATATGGCTTTTGATATTACTAAAGTACGTAATATCGGTATCAGTGCCCACATTGACTCAGGCAAAACAACAACTTCTGAACGTATTTTGTTCTATTGTAACAAGATTCACGCAATTCACGAAGTTCGTGGTAAAGACGGTGTTGGTGCTGTAATGGATAACATGGAACTGGAACGCGAACGCGGTATTACAATCCAGTCAGCAGCTACACAGGTTCAGTGGAAAGACACAACAATCAACTTGATCGACACTCCGGGACACGTAGACTTTACTGTTGAAGTTGAACGCTCACTCCGCGTACTCGACGGTGCTATTATGATTCTCTGCGCTGTAGCAGGTGTTCAGTCTCAGTCAATTACTGTAGACCGCCAGCTCAAACGCTATCATGTACCTCGCGTTGCATTCGTAAACAAATGTGACCGCCAGGGTGCTAACCCGATCCGTGTCTGCGGTCAGCTCCGCGACAAACTCGCCCTCAATGCCCACATGGTTGAACTCCCGATTGGTCTTGAAGACAAACTCGAAGGTGTTGTTGACCTCGTTGGAATGAAGGCAATCTACTTTGACGGTGAAAACGGTGAAACACTCCGCTATGCAGAAATCCCTGCTCACCTTAAAGATGACGCTGCACGCTATCACCAGGAACTTCTTGAAGAAGCTGCAAACTTTGATGATGCTCTCATGGAAAAAGTTCTTGAAGGTGCAGAACCTACAGAAGAAGAACTCATCGCTGCAATCCGCAAGGGAACTCTTGCAGAACAGTTTGTCGGTGTATTCTGCGGTTCAGCTCACGTAAACAAAGGTATTCAGCCTCTTCTCGACGGTGTTGTACGCTACCTTCCTGATCCGACAGAAGTTCACAACTACGCACTCGACCTCGACAAAAACGAAGAACAGGTTGAACTTTTCAACGTTCCGGACAAGCCGGCTGTTGCACTCGCATTCAAGCTTGATGACGGTCAGTTCGGTCAGCTCACATACATCCGTATTTATCAGGGACGCATTCCAAAGGGATGTGAACTTACAAATACTCGTACAGGCAAAAGATTTAAGGTTGGACGTCTTGTCCGCATGAACTCTGCTGCAATGGAAGATATCAGCGTTGGTGAACCAGGCGACATCTGTGCACTGTTCGGTGTTGACTGTGCTTCTGGCGATACATTCTGTGCAGAAGGAATCAACGTAGCAATGACTTCTATGTTCGTTCCGAAACCTGTAATCTCTCAGGCTATCAAACCAAAAGACAAGTCAATGGCTGCCAACTTCGCTAAAGCCCTCAACCGCTTTACAAAAGAAGACCCGACATTTCAGACAGAACTTGATCCTGAATCTAACGAAACAATCATCAAGGGTATGGGTGAACTTCACCTTGCAGTATACGTAGAACGCATGAAGCGTGAATACAAGTGCGAAGTAGAAGTAACTCCTCCAAAGGTTGCTTACCGCGAATCAATCCAGGCTCGTGCAGACTTCAACTACACACACAAAAAGCAGACTGGTGGTTCAGGTCAGTACGGTCGTGTTGCAGGATTCATGGAACCACTGGCAGACAAAGACTACGAATTCGTAGATGCAATCAAGGGTGGTTCAATTCCTAACGAATATATTCCTTCCTGCGATAAAGGTTTCCGCCGCGCAATGGAAAAAGGTTCACTTATCGGTGCACCTGTTGTCGGCGTAAAAATGACAATCAACGATGGTCAGTACCACCCGGTAGACTCTTCCGACATTGCATTCCAGACAGCAGCAATCGGTGCTTTCCGCGAAGCTTATGAAAAGGCAAAGCCGGTTATCCTTGAACCAATCATGAAGGTTTCTATCGAAGGACCTACAGAATTCCAGGGAAATATGTTTGGTCTTATCAACCAGCGCCGTGGTGTAATTCTTGAATCAACTGATGAAAACAACATGTCTACAGTAAATGCTGAAGTTCCGCTTTCTGAAATGTTCGGCTTCTCTACAATTCTCCGCTCTTCAACACAGGGTAAGGCAGAATTTACGATGGAATTCCTGAAGTATGGAAAAGTTCCAAACGCTGTAGCTGATGAACTCATCAAAAAATATCAGGAATCTAGAAAGAACGCCTAGTGCGTTATAACTGCTTGAAAATCGTTCTTAAAACCAGTTTTTTAAGGGCGGTTTTTATAAGGAGGAAGTACATGGTAAAACAGGATTTGTATAACAAGAGCCCGGTTCGTCTTTTTGACACGGCAACTGAAGGCGGTCTTAAAGAAGGCGGTCTCGGTCTTGTAACTTCAAAAAAAGGATTGGGAAAGACTTCTGTACTGGTTCAGTTTGGTATGGATACACTTTTGAAGGACGAACAGCTTGTTCACGTAACATTTGACCTTCATTCTTCAAACGTAATTTCATGGTATGACGGAATCTTTACTGAAATTGCAAAGAAATCTGCAGGCAACAGTGCTGAACTTAAAAACGATGTAGTTTCTAAGCGCACAATCCTCAATTTCTCTCTCGATAATTTCTCTGTTACAAAAGTTGTAAACACGCTCAAGGCTCTTTCTTCAGCCGGAATCGCTGTTAAAGGCGTTGTAATGGACGGAATCGACTTTACGAAAGTTTCTGAAGATGACGTTAAGACTGTTGCCGATTACGCAAAGTCAGAAAAAGTAACGGTATGGGGTTCTGCAACTGCTGAAGGTGCTAAACTTTCTGAAGTTGTACCTGCAAACCTCGAAAAATACTTTGATGTTGTCGTAAATCTTGCACAGACCGGCTCAAACGTAGCAGTTGACGTTCTTAAACTTGGTGACAAGAAAGACGTAAACACAGGTCTTAAACTCGATTCAAAAACGCTTCTTATTTCTAAATAAGATTTGTAAATAACAGAAAAGCCGCGGTACTAACCCGCGGCTTTTTTTATGCGTATCTATAATTTATTTCCACGGAAATAGAAATGAACTTAATTTGCGGTCACCTAAAGACTCACGGTCTCCCGCGATGAGTTCATCCCACGGAATGTTTGAACGCATTTCCTTGTCTTCAAGATATTCAGGATGTTCTTCAAACCAGTCGTATTTGTAGAGGCGCAGACGGCAGGCATTCGTGCAGCTCAGCGTAATTCCGTTAAAGCCCGGAATAAGACCGAATGTCAGCAGCGTAAGTACAAGCAGCAGAAGGTTGTGAATGAGCATTAGAAATGAAAAACCGGCATTGTCAAAATAAACGATGAAAGACTTCTTTAAGTTCTTGCCGAACGTGTTGTCTTCCTGCAGAAAATACAGCGGAACAAACCACTGCAGCGCCATGACGACGATAAAGAAAAACCACGCGATAATCGCCGCAAACAGAATGCTCACGAGATTTTCACTTTTTGCATACATTCCCAGATAATAGAGAAACGCGATTCGCACAACAAGAAGAAGGACTGCAAGCAGCGCACCAAAGATAAAGCCCGTAAAGAAACAGTTTTTGAGCGATGAAAGGAAAAGACTCCAGCGCGGTGAGTTAAAGTCTGCAATCTTCCGGGCATTTGCACCCCACGCAAAAAGAACCGTCATAAAAAGTCCTGAGCAGATTATAAAAACGATGTTCGGAAGGTAACTGTTTACGGACGCTGAAGCAGAAATTGCAAAATACGAGCCCACAATCACAGCTATTGGGACAAGGTTTGTTAAGATGAGGTAGAAGAGATTGTCCCAGACATCACAGAAATTCTTTTTAAGAAAAAATCTAAACATAAATACTCCAGAAAAAGCAAAGGCAGTGTGTACCGTTTTTTATAATGCACTGTAGAAAAAGGCTTTCGGTCAGCCCCGTCATCAAACTGAAGTATCACTTCGTTCAAGTTCAGTTTGTGC
>CAVJKK010000045.1:0-8217 GCA_963649855.1 Anaerovoracaceae bacterium | reverse complement strand
ATTTGAGCGGATGTATTTTTTCTTTTCTACAATATATGTGTCCAGCAGGCTGAATACAGTATTTGCAAAGATTTCAGCGTGCGTGTTGACCGTTTTTTCCGCTGCGGAGGTTATCTTTCCTGCCTGCGCAAGGCTGTTCAGTGCCAGCACGGTCTGACTGACGAGTTTCGACTTTGAATCTTCAGAAATGGCGGCTGCTTCGCCAGAAAAGTATTTTTCGCTTTCAATAAATGAATAAATCTGCAAAAGAGGTTCTTTTTCGTTCACCTTGAACCATCTGTGAACTATGCCTTTTAAGACTGCTGCCGGTGAATATTTCTGAGCCGTTGCATCCATTTCCGAGGGGATAAAAGTGATTTTTTTAAGGTATTCTCCGCAGAAAAGAACGGTGTCTTCGAGCATTGCTTCCCGGGATTCGTAATGATTGTAAAGGCTTGCTTTTTTTATGCCGAGTTTGCCCGCAATGTCAGCAAGGGAAGTTCCGCCCACGCTTTTTTCAAAAGCACAGTCAAGAACTGCCTGAATTATTTTTTCGCGGGTAATTTTTTCAGCCGGCATCCGTTCACTCCAAAGAAAAACTAACAAATGTTAGTCTAATATTCACGCGGGCTTTTGTCAATTTTCAGTAAAGGGAGCTGCTTCTCTTTGCGGTGTTGCAGGGTATCTCTCCGCACGGAGACACAGTGTCTCCGACTCGATTGCGCAAAATCTCTAAATTCTCCATAATCAGACACAGTAAAGATTTATAAAGGACTTGCCGATGTTCATAAGTGAAAAACTGTGCGTTTTCACAAAAAATATTCTGAAAATTTGCACTTATAAACACTTTGTTATAAAATGAACAAAAAAAAGTATGACAGGGGAAGAGAATGAGAAAGACTGGTTTATTCATCTTAGTTTTGCTGACAGGAATTTCATCTGTATTCGCACACGGAAAGGGCGACGTTGAAGAACGTGATATTGCCCAGATGGACAGCTGGCAGGAAGATTTTGACATCACTAAAAAGAAAGAAGGCAAATACAACGCCATGGTTACCGTTCAGGATAAGGGCGGCAACGAAACGGTCGGCGGGCCTTACAACATCTTCATTGACCCGGATTCGGACTACACGATTTCAAGCATCACGAATCCTATAGACAACATGCGTGTTCCGGGCAACCTCAACATCGTAGGTACCTGTATCGATGATGACGGCGTTGACGAAGTATGGCTGATTCTTGACGGTGCAGAACCGGTCAAGGCAGACGGAAAAGAATTCTGGTCTTACTACCTCGACACTACAAAACTTGAAGAAGGTCCTCACACGATCGAAGTCTACGGTATCGACATCAACGGTCTTTCTTCTGAAAAGAAACCGGCTAAAAGGGACAGCGTTACGTGGAACCTTGACCGCCAGAAGCCTGTAACTCAGATTACAAAACCTGAACTCGGTCAGCTTGTTTCCGGCAAAATCACGATTACGGGAACTGTAAGCGACGGTAACGGAATCAAACGCCTCGAATATTCCCTCGACGGACGTTCTAATTTCTTTGAAGTTCCTCTTAAAGAAGACAAAAAGACGGGAATCTGTTCATTTGAACTCCCCGTAAACACGAAAGACAGCTCGGACGGTGCGGCAGTGTGCTGGTTCAAGGCAACTGACAAGATGGGTTCTGTCGGATATAAATCATTCCTCTACTTTATTGATAACACAAAACCGGATGTAAAGATTGTTTCTCTGGCAGAAAAAGAAACGGTAAACGGACGCTTCGGCGTTGCAGGCTATGCAAAAGACGTCATCGGAATTCAGAAACTCACATGGACCTGTGGCGAAGAATCCGGTGAATTTGAACTTACTCCTGGCAACCCTTACTGGTACAAGGAAATTGACACGGTCGGAAAAGCAGTCAAGAGCGTTGACTTTTCTGTAACGGCACTCGACACGGCAGGAAACTCCGTAACGGTAAAACGCTCAATTCCTGTTGATCAGGAAACAGACAAACCGCTTGTAGAAATTGAATCTCCTGCAAAAGACGGCGTAGTTGAAAGTTCAGCGGGGGCAGTATTCCTTCGCGGACGTGCCTCTGATGATGATGGAGTTGCTTCCGTTGAATACAAACTTGACGGCGGCGAAGCAAAGACAATCGAAACTCACGGTGTTTTCCATGCGGTTTTGAACGAAGAAGCAGAACTTGCCGGCGGAACACACAGCGTAACGGTAACGGCAGTCGATAAATACGGCGTGCGCGGAAATCCTGTTACAGTTCCGTTTGTTGCAATGGGAAACAAACCTGTATTCACTGACGGAAAAATCAATTCTTCTCTCGGCGTTCAGGACGTGTTCACGGGAATTGAAGTTCATCCTGAATCAAATCCAAAATATGAAACAACTGTTTCATGCGAAGCGGACATTTCTCTTATTGCATGGCAGCTGAACTGGGGCGAAAACGGCGTAAAAACCGGCGAAATTGCAGTAAGTTCAAAAGGCAAGAACTTGGCTACGTCAGTACCGGTAAGCATTCCTCTGAGCGGAGATGACCTTGCTTACGGAACGATGCGCCTTTCAATCACGGCGACAGATGTTTACAACCGCACTGTTCAGAAGATGGAAGTATTAAAACTCCTCGACCTTACTCAGATTAACGTTGATTCTCCGCGCGTGGTATTTGACGACAGCCGCGTAAGCGAAAACGGAGACATTACGAACGACATTGAACATCCTGTTTCAGGATATTTTGTGGGCGGAAAAATCAAGAGTGCTGCTTTAGTTCCTTCAACGAATTTTGCAACCCTTGAATACAACGAACACACAATCACCTTGAGGGCAACAGAGGCACTCGGCGCTTCTCCTGCCGTAAAAGTACGCGTGGTTTCTGAAGACAACATCGCTTACGAAAGCGTACCGCTTACTTTCCATTCAGATTCACCTGCGCCACTCATCAGAGTTGACCAGACTGAAGAAAATGTTGAAAAAGTCCTTGCAGAAGACGGCACAGAACAGGCTCTCCCGAAAATCAAGATTACGGGTGAAGTTACAAGCGACACACCGCTCACTTCTGTAAGCTACAGGATAATTACAGTTCCTCCGGTATTTGACCAGAAAACTCCTGGACTTATCGCAGGTACGCTTCCCCCGAAATCAGGCGAAAGCATTGCTCTCGCTGCAAAACCGGGAAAATTTGAATTTGAAGTTGACCCGGCTCTTCTTGAAGACGGAATCTCCGTTGTGGAAGTTGTTGCAAATAACGGCAAACAGAAAGCTGGTGCCGTAATAATCAGAAAATTGCCTGACCTTCCTTCCGGCGGAAACAAAAAAGTCAGCCCGAAAACTTCTTATGCTTGGGTTGATTCAGTTGACGTTTACTGTCTGACGGTTTCTCAGGGCGTAAAGCAGAATTTCGGCAGAACATTCTACCGCGACGAAATGCCGGCAGGTTCTCCGGAACTTTCTGTAAAGGATTCTGCAGGAAAAATACTTTCAAAATATACGGCTAAAAAAGAAGGCGGTGCAAAAGTATTCATCAGCACGGTTGCAGACCAGCCGTACGCAAGCGGAATGAATGTCGTTCTTGCACGCGGAAATTCAGGCAAAACGCTTGTTGCACAGATTGTTTCTGATTTTGCAGTAACGGGCTTGAGCTGGAATCTTACGGGTGACAAAGTTCCGGGCGGAGACGAAAGTCAGTCTGGAAGAATTGAACAGAAAGCCCTGAAACAGATTGATTCAACGCACTACGAAGCAGTAATCCCGCTGAACAACCTGCCGAGCCGCTTAACGACCGTAAACCTTACGGCAGAAACGGTAAACGGAAGTTCATCTTACAAGGGAACAATCGCAGTAGTACGCGAAAGGGATTCTTCTTTAATTGACAACAAAAAGAGCATCTACTGGGCGGCAGACGAAAACGCTCCGTATGACTCTGTAAACAAACGCTACGTTTTAAAGACTGACGGAAAACTCGGCGCATTTGCAAACGTCCTCGGACCTGTAAAATGTTCGCTCGGTTCTGCACAAAGCGGTCTTACTGCAGCGGCAGACGGAAACTTTGTCTACATCGTTGCAGACAAAGAAGGTCTTTATAAAAACGTTTCATTAAAAGTTACGGACAGCCAGGGCGTAAGCTATAATTCTTCTGCAGTTGACATCCTTGTTGATGACGCTGCTCCTTCAGTTACGATTGTTGAACCTGCTGCCCAGAAATGGGTAAAAGACAGCCTTTCAATTTCCGTAAAGGCAGCTGACGCAAACGGAATCAGTTCCGTTGAATATTCAGTTGACAACGGACAGAGCTGGAATACATTGAAATCTTCGGGCGCGGGAACTTATTCTTCTACAGTCAACCTGACGAGCTTTGAAGAAGGAATCCTGCCGCTTGACGTGCGCGCAACAGACATCGCAGGAAACGAAACGTTCGCAAGAACCGTAGTTCAGATTGATAGAATCGTTCCGAACGTACAGATTATCGTTCCTTCGGAAGGGGAAGTCGTAAACGGCGAAAACCTGATTGCCTTCATCGTAAAGGATGACGGATATTTTGCACGCGCAGAGTATGTTCCGCCGAAAGCGGGAAATGCAGCGCAGACTCCTGTTCCTGTAGAAATCGGACCGATGGTTGTAACTCACGTCGGAACTACAGAAAAACCAATCAGCGACCTCATGTCATTCAATTTCTATGACGAAAACGGAAACGTTGAAACAATCCGCAGATGGGACTTCATCATTGACCAGAAGTCAGACCTGCCGGTTGCAGAAGTTCACGTTCCGGAAGAAGACGCTGTAATTACTACGGACTTTGATATTTCCGGCGTCGTAATCGACGATGACGGTCCTTCAAAAGTTTATTACAAGATTGATAACGGCGAATATCAGCTGTTCTCAGACGAATATGATACAAGTTTCAGAAAAGAGAAAATCCCTCTCGCTTCCGTGCGCGACAACGAACACTCTGTAACGGTTTATGCTGTTGACCTTAACGGCGTAAAAGGTCCAGAGTTTACGCGCAATTTCAAGGTTTCACTCGAAGAACCGAAGGGAACCATGCTGACTCCTCCAATCGGAAAAACCGTTCACGGCTGGGTAAAAATAACCGGAAAGGCAACGGACAAAAACGGAATCAGCAGGGTATACGTTTCACTCGATAACGGAAACACCTACAACGAAGCAACAGGAAACTTTGCCCACGAAAGGGAAGAATGTGACTGGGAATACGAATTTGACAGCCGCGTAATTGAAGACGGCACACACGTTGTATTCTTCAAGGTTGTAGACTGGTTCGGAATTGAAGGACTTTATTCTTCATTGATTACGATTGATAACACTGCTCCGAAAATCAGCCTTGAACTGCCGCTTGACGATTCAAGAACGACAAAAATGCTGTTCTTCTCTGGTCAGACGACGGACAACATCGGCTTAAAAGACCTTTACATCACAATCCGCTCGCTTGAAGGAAAATCGGTAAATCCTAAGCTGGCAAAAATCAAGCTGACTCCGGGCGAAATCATCACGGAATCAATCGACCTTTCTCCGCTTGATAACGGCTTCTACAACGTTGAACTTACCGGAACGGACGCTGCAGACAACATTACGCGTGTTTCACGCAACGTTCAGCTGAACAAAACCGCTGCAATGGCAAAAGTTGACCTTCTGTATCCTTTGAACGGTGAATATGTTAATGGAGTGTTCAACATTTACGGAACTGCAACGAGCGAAATCAATATTGAAAGCCTCGATCTTCTGATTGATGACGAAAATATTGCAAGAACTACGATGAGCGAAAGCGGTTACTACAAGTTCAAGCTCACTCCGGAAATAATTAAAGACGGAAAACACAAGGTTCAGGTAAGGGCAAATCTTGCCAACGTAAGTACGATTATGTCTAACGAACAGACAGTTAATTATTCTTCCGTTGGTCCTTGGGTAACGATTGATAACTTTACTTACGGTGACTTTGCAATTGACCGTCCGTACATCAACGGAGACGCAGGATATGTAATCCTTGGAACAGACCTTATTTCTGCAAAGGCAAAGGGTGCATCAAAAGAAAAGAAAGAAGCAGTTGCAGCAAAATCTGTAGAAAAGGTTGAACTTTCTTTCAACAATGGCAAGACGTTTACTCAGGTTTCTAAATCGGGAAAATGGCATTACCGCGTTGAAAACGAAGATATTGAAGAAGGCTATCACTTCATGCTCGTACGCGCCACAATGAAAAACGGCGAAACGGCAATTACAAGAACGATTATTCAGGTTGATAAAACCAAACCAAGCGTAAGGCTTATCAGTCCTGGAGAAGGCGGACACTTTAACCAGAGCATTGAGTTCAGCGGACTTGCGCATGACGACGTAGCATTGAAGAACGTTACGATTGCGCTGCGTAAGGGCGACAAGTCAAGTTACGAAGTTCCGTCATTCATTCAGGGACTTTACTTTGACTGGCACTTCTGGGGTGCAACACTGTTCGACATCGGTGCGGGTCTTTCGTTCTTTGATGACGTAGTACGCATTCAGGTTCAGTGGGGACAGTTTACGCAGACACAGCGCAACATGTTCTCTAAAACGGAACAGCGCTACGGTGGTGACAGCGTAATTGGTGCAAAGATTCTTGCGAACGTTGCAAACATTCCGTTCATGTACTTCTTTGGACGTGACTTTGAATGGCTGTCTGCAAATGTAACGGTAGGTGCAAACTTTACGCGCTTCAACGAAGGTCAGTCAGGAAAAGCACAGATCCTTTCGGCAGTTCTTGCTCAGCTGGAATTCCCGAGAGTAACATTTGCAAAACAGAAGATGTTCAGAACGTTCTCCGTTTACACGGAAGGACAGCTGTGGTTCATTCCGACGGACGTAAGTTCTGAAACGATTGAAAACTTAGTTCCGCAGATTTCTGTGGGATTACGTATGAATGTATTCTAAAAAAATGCCTCCTGCATTTTTTTAGAGGCGAGAATTGTTTTTGAAAAGCACAGGCTTTTCAAAAATTCTCGCTTTAGTTTGCGTTGCCATCCGTGGCAACGGATTCGTTAAAACAAAAATAAAAGCCCATTACCCCTCCGTGCGCTTGTATTGCAGAGTGCGGGCGGGGGGTAATTTCCGGGAGTTTTGGAGACTTTTATGAAAAAAAATGTTTTTGCCAGACTTTCTGTATGCCTTGCAGCTTTTGCAGGCATTTTCCTTACGGTTTCATGTAACCATGTCGGTCTTGGAGAAGCGGTAGATGTTGCTGCTCCTAATGTAGACATTACCTATCCGCCGAAAAATTCAATCATTCGTGGTACTTTTAAGCTTGCGGGAACCTGCAGCGATGAAACGGGAATTAAGTCCGTATCTGTTACTGTCAGAAACACTGACCTGTCTGAGGATCTTTTTTCCGGAGATGCAACTGTAACAAACGGCACGTCATGGGCAATTGACCTGAACAGAAATGACGAATCAAATGAAGACTATTACGCCGGATGGGAACTTCCTGACGGTAAATATTCTGTAAGCGTTATTGCAACTGACCTTTCCGGAAGAGTTTCGGGTACAAGTTCTCTTGCTTTTGACATTGACAACACCGCGCCTGTGTTTGTTATTTCCAAGCCGGGCGTTGTAAAAGTAGATGGAAGTGCACAGTCAGAATACGGTTCTGTTTTCAAGATTGAAGGTACGATTTCTGAACTTCATGACGTAAGCACGATGGACGTAACGGTTTACAGCGAAGACGGTACGAAAATTCTTTCGAGCGAAACTTACGAAGGCGAAGAAATAAAAGCTTTCCGTGAAACAGACGTAGGCAAGGGCGGTGTAACAGTAAAAATTGCCCAATGGGCTGATACTTCAAGTACCCGCTATGAAACCGTTTACGGCGAAGATAAAGAAAATGGTGATGTATCTTTCCTTTGCTCGGTAAAACTTACGGATAACGCACAGAGTTACACTACTCCGGACACTTTGACTGATACCCGCTCGGCAGCAGAACAGAAAGAAGACAGCCTCGGAAACTCTACAGCCGAAGTTTATCTGAACGATGATATTTACAATACGCTTTTGAGCCAGAAAGATGAAAACAGTGCAAAACTTTCTGTTGATAACCTGAGGGACATATTAAACGGCTCTCTGAAAATTGATACTCTTGGTTTGACTGACAAGCAGGAAGAGAAACTCGCAGACAAGATAGATACTTCTGCCGTACAGACAGTTGATGAAGAAACGGGAGACACGGTTGCAGATGTTACGAAAGGTCTTTACTTCTCTCTGAATC
>CAVJKK010000044.1:6565-8288 GCA_963649855.1 Anaerovoracaceae bacterium | reverse complement strand
TGAACCTCAGCGTCCCGTGCTTGTAATTCCTGATTTACATGCGCGCACCTATTTTTTGTGGCACGTTCTGAACTATAAAATCAGCCTTGAAGGCACTGAACTTACGGTTCTTGAAGCGTGTGAAAAAAATCTTATTTATCTTGTCTGCGTGGGGGACATCTTTCATTCTGAAGCCCGCTGCTACGCCCGCTGGAAAAAGGCGTATGCAGAATACAGAAACGGCGTGATTTTAAGCCGCGAAATGCAGGAAGAAATGCTCGAAAACATGAATCTTCTTGTGATGGTTCTGAAGTTAAAGCTTGCCTGCCCTGAAAGTTTCCACTGTTTGAAGGGAAATCATGAAAACGTGCTCAACGAGGAAGGGCGGGGAAATCATCCGTTCTATAAAATTGCCCGCGAAGGCGAAATGTTCCACCGTTTTCTGTTTGAAAAATACGACGATGCGGTAATCTGGCTTTTGAGCTGTTTTGAACATTCGCTTCCGCTGTGCGCCGTGTTCCCGAACCTTGTCGTAAGCCACGCAGAACCATGCACGGTTCTTACAAAGTCAAAAATCATAAATTACAGAAAAAATCCAGAGACGGTTCTGGCACTGACCTGGACGGCAAACGGAGAAGCTGCTGTCGGCAGCGTTTCAAAGACGGTAAAAAATCTTGTCGGAAAAAACTGCCGGCAGGTTGTATGGATTGCGGGACATCGCCCGGTTCACGGAAAATTTGCCCTGAGGCAGCGCGGAAAGTTCGTCCAGATACACAATCCCGACGAAGAAAACATAGCAGTAGTCACCCCCGGAACAAAGTTCAACCCGGAAAATGATATGCTGACAGTAAATTGACGATGTCCGGAGGCGAATATTAGAGGTATTTATGGCTGAGAAAATTCCTGAATCAATCGGTAAGTACAAAATCATGGGACTCGTCGCAAAAGGCGGAATGGGCGCAGTTTACAAGGCGGTTCATCCTTCGCTCAAGCGGCTTGTCATCATCAAGAAACTTACAATCCGCAACAATAAAATCGTAAAGGAACGCTTTAAGCGGGAAGCGCAGATTCTCCTCGACATGCAGAGTCCGTTCATCGTCCACCTTTTCGACTATTTTGTTGAAGGACAGAGCCATTACATCGTAGAAGAATTCGTTGAAGGGCTTTCCCTTGCGCAGGTTCTGGACAAGCAGATTGCGCTTGAAACGGAACTCGCGCTTCTGATTTTTCTTGATTCCTGCATGGCGCTCAAATTTGCCCATGCTCGCGGAATTGTTCACAGGGACATAAAACCTGGCAATATTTTGATTTCAAAACGTGCGGAAGTAAAACTCGCAGATTTCGGAATCGCTTCTTCTGAAAGTGAAGAGGACTTTGATGATAATTCTTCCCAGAAGTCTTCAAAAAACGATTCAACCGTAAATGATTCGGGGCTTACGCAGCACGGCGTTACACTCGGCACTCCTGCCTACATGTCGCCTGAGCAGATTACGGACAGCCGCAGCGTAGACAAGAGGGCGGACATCTATTCAATGGGCGTAATGCTCTACGAAATGCTCACGGGAACAAAACCTTTTCCTTCAACACTTAATGCTGAAACGCTCGAAAAAATCAAAAAGGGAAAATACGTAAATCCGCGCAGAATCGACAGAACGATTCCAAAAGCCATCTGCCGCATGATAAAAAAAATGCTTAAGGCAAACCCGGACAGACGTTTTCAGTCAATCGAAGCCGTAATCAAAAT
>CAVJKK010000044.1:0-6555 GCA_963649855.1 Anaerovoracaceae bacterium | reverse complement strand
CTTGCCCAGACCGTGCTTACGAAACGGCAGTTTGCAATTCCTTCCTTTGAGCGCAAGAGTGAACGCGGTAAAAAAATTACGCTGTGGTCGCTTGCCGGCATTTGTCTTTGTGCCCTTGCGTGCTTTGTGTGGAACAAGGGGTACGTTCATAAAACAATTTTGAGTCACTGGTATAAAAGCGTTACGCTCAACATGGCGCTTCCTTCAACTTCTTCCGCTGCAAGCGATTTGCCCGTGCGTGCGTTCTTTTTTGTCGATGACGGAAAAGACATCCCAGAGGTGAATAATTCAAGGCGCGTGTTTACGCAGAAAAAATCTTCCGAGAAGGCAAAATCCTATTCAACTTATCCCGTATATTTGAGGCCGGGAAAATACCGCGTAAAGATTGCCGTTGGACCTTACATCATGTGGCAGACGCTCGAAGTTCGCAATAAAAAAATCGACCTCAATATCAGAAATCTTGAAAATGCTGCCCGTCCGATAAAGATTCATGCAGCAAGCTACGACAAAAATACCGGAAAGGACATTACGAAAAAGACAAAATTCTATCTTTCGTACCGCGGAAAATGGCTTCCTCTGGAAGAAATCCCGGCAGGAGAGTTAAAAACAGGGACAGTTTACAAAATTCTTGCAAAGTGCGATGGTTTTGAAGACGCCCTGTATTCGCTGATTCTTGACTGGTATCAGGACGAACTGTTTTTGACGGCAGGGCTTGAAGAAAAAACTTTTTAGTTGTCGCACCTCTTTTTTGTGATTAAATTATATGTATGGCTAAAAATAACGAAGACAAAGAAAACGAAATTGACGCTGTTGAAGACGTAAAAGAACAGCTTAAAAATGCTATAAACGACATTATCGATAAGAACGACGGAACTCCGGTTGATATTGAAGTTACGGTAGAAAAAGACAAGCGGAAAAAGAAGTCAAAAAAGCAGGAAAAACAGGAAAAGACTGGTTCAATCATTACGGTTGAGCAGGCTCTGCCGCTTAAACTGCCTCTGCTTGCACTCAACGGACATCCGATTTTTCCGGGCGTGTTTACTCCGCTCATGATTTCAAATCCTGAAGACGTGAATACCGTTGACGACGCTTTTGCAAACGGCGGATTTATCGGGCTTGTCCTGACGACTTCTGAAGTTGAAAGCGCGACAATCAAAGACCTGTATTCCGTGGGAACTGTTGCCCGCATAATCAAGAAAATCAATATGCCGGACGGCGGAATAAACATTTTTGTTTCGACAGTAAAGCGTTTTAAAATCGTGCGCTGTCTTTCTGCAAAAAATCCGGTTGTGGCTGTGGTGCGCTATCTTGAAGATGAAGAAGCTTCAACCTTTGAAACAAAGGCTTTGACCCGCGCCCTCATCAGCGAAATGAAGGAAATCAGCGACAACAATCCTCTTTTTTCCGAAGAAATGCGCCTGAACATGGTGAACATCGACAATCCGGGAAGAATCTCGGACTTTGTTGCTTCAATCTTGAATGTTGACCGCGAAGAACAGCAGAAAGTCCTCGAAGAACTGAACATCCGTTCCCGCCTTGAGAAAGTGCTCGTGTTCATCAAGAAAGAGCAGGAACTTCTGCGCATGCAGAAAAAAGTCCAGAATGAACTGAACGAAAAAATCGAAAAAAATCAGCGCGAATACTTTTTACGCGAAGAGATGAAGTCAATTCAGGAAGAGCTTGGCGTTGGCGCAGACGGCAGTGACAACGATTATTCAAAATTCAAGGCAAAGATTGAAAGCTTTAAGTTTGAAGGCGAAGTAAAGGAAACTGTCGAAAACGAACTTGAAAAGTTCAAGCTGATGGATCCGAGTTCTTCAGAATACTTTGTAAGTCGCAACTATCTTGAACTTGTGTGCGGTCTGCCGTGGAATGAAGAGTCAAAAGAAACTCTGGATCTTGCAAAAGCGTATAAAATCCTCGAAAAAGACCATTACGGACTTGATGACGTCAAAAAACGCATACTTGAATATCTTGCCGTGCGCAAGATGAAAAAAGACAACAAGGGCTCAATCCTCATCCTCGTCGGACCTCCGGGCGTCGGAAAAACTTCGATCGGACATTCGATTGCAAACGCCATGAACAAGCCTTTTTACCGCTTCAGCGTGGGCGGAATGCGCGATGAGGCGGAAATCAAGGGACACAGAAGAACATACATCGGGGCAATGCCTGGAAAAATCCTTGCCGGCTTAAAGATTACGAAAACAAAATCGCCTGTCTTCATGATTGACGAAATCGACAAGATGGGCTCAAGTGCTCAGGGAGATCCTGCGAGTGCCCTGCTTGAAGTGCTTGACCCGGAACAGAACATTACGTTCCGCGACAGTTATCTTGACCTGCCGTTCGACGTGAGCAACGTGTTCTTTATCCTTACGGCAAATACCCTTGATTCAATTCCAGGTCCTCTGCTTGACCGTGCGGAAATCATCCAGCTGGCAGGCTACATTGATCAGGAAAAACTTGAAATTGCCAGAAAGTATCTGATTCCGAAAAATCTTGAAAAAAACGGACTTGCAAAAGGTCAGGTAAAATACACAAAAGCGGCTCTTTCGAGAATCGCAGAAGAATATGCGCGGGAAGCCGGAGTGCGCAACTATGAAAAGTGCATTGACCGCATTCACCGCAAGATAATCACAGAACAGCTTTCGGGAATTCCGGCGGACATTAAAAAACTGAGCGACGTTGAAAAAATCGTGAACAATGCTCCCGAGTCACTCATCGAAAAAGTCTACACGATTGACGCAAAAGACCTTGACCGCTACCTCGGAAAACCTGTGTTTGACGAAAGTGAAATCAAAAAGGCAGAAGTGCCGGGAACGTGTATCGGTCTTGCATGGACAAGCATGGGAGGCGACACTCTCTTAATTGAAGCAATCAGTTTCCCGGACAATAAGGGCGGACTTGTCCTCACCGGGCAGATGGGCGACGTAATGAAGGAAAGTTCACAGATTGCATTCAACTTTGTAAAACAGTACGCTATTGAGCACAAAATAAAGCCGCAGAGCTGGTTTGAGCAGAATGTAATTCACCTGCATATTCCGGAAGGTGCAACACCAAAAGACGGACCGAGTGCAGGAATTACGATGGCAACGACTTTCATGTCTCTTTTGACCGGAAGAGTCGTAAAGCCGAATGTTGCGATGACCGGTGAACTTGATTTGACGGGTTGCGTCATGCCGATCGGTGGTCTGCGCGAAAAAACGGTTGCAGCGAAGCGCAATGAAATCAGGACGATTTTTATTCCGAAGGCAAATGAACGTGATCTGGAAGAAATTCCGGAGATTGTAAAGAGCGGAATAAATTTTGTGCCGGTTTCAAAGGCGATGGAAGTGTTTACGCAGGTCTATCAGCCGGCAAAAAAACAGAAAGAAGAATCTGATTACGGATTTTAGGAAAAATAATTTATGTTTGCACGAGTATTTTTAAAGCCAGAAGAAGAAATTGAAGTTGCCCAGGGATTTCCGTGGGTGTTTGACAACGAAATCGACCACGTCAAGTTTGATTCAAAAAGCGGCGTAATGCAGACTTCCCTCGAAGATTGCAAGGTAAAAGACGGCGAAGTCGTAGAAGTCTTTGCGAATGCCGGCGGATTTTTGGGAACGGGCGTCATCAATAAAAAATCGAAAATCACGGTGCGCATAATCGGAAAAGAACACGCCGACCAGATTATGAAAGCTCCTCAGGAATATTACACGAAAAAAATTCAGGACGCGTACGATTTGCGGAAACTTTACTACGGCATGAAAGACAGCTATCGCCTTGTGTACGCAGAAGCCGACCTGATTCCAGGCCTTATCGTTGAACGTTATTTTGATGTGAAAAAGAACATCTACCTTGTAGTTCAGTTTCTGTCGCTGAGTGCTGAGGTTTTCAGAAAAGAAATCCTTGAAGCACTGAAGAAAATTATCCGCCCTTACGGAATCTTCGAGCGTGATGATGCTTCCGTGCGCGAAAAAGAAGGGCTTGAAGAAAAAGCATGCTGGCTTGGCGAAGTGCGTGATGAAAAAATCACAATCCGTGAAAATGACGTTCTGCTGGAAGTTGACATTGCTCATGGTCAGAAAACCGGCTACTTCCTTGACCAGAAGTTCAACAGAAAACGGGTTGCTGCTCTTGCTGAAGGAAAAAAAGTCCTCGATGCGTGCAGCCACACCGGTTCTTTCGGACTGAACTGCTTTAAGGGCGGGGCAAAGGATATTACGAGCATTGACCTGAGCCCGGAAGCCGTTGAAATGATTAACAGAAACATTGAACTGAACAATGCTGGCTCAAAAATGAAGGCGGTCTGCGCTGATATTTTTGACGCGCTGAAAGATTATGAAGCAAAGGGCGAAAAGTTCGATTTAATCATTCTTGACCCTCCGGCATTTACGAAAAATGCGAAAAACATTCAGAAGGCGTACGGCGGCTATAAGGAAATCAACCTGCGTGCAATGCGTCTTCTTACGGAAAACGGAATTCTTGTTACCTGTTCATGTTCTTACTTTTTTGATGCAGAACACTTTTACGGCATGATCATGAAGGCGGCTGAAGATTCTAAAAAACGCGTGCAGATTCTTGCAAAGTACGGGGCAGGTCCGGATCATCCGGTTCTTGCCGGCTATCCTAAGTCCGAATACCTGAAATGCGCTGTCTGCCGTGTTCTGTAGGAAAAGCAGATGGCTTATAACTGTATTTTTCTGATGGGGCCGACTGCCGTGGGTAAAACTGCAATCGGTGTCCGTCTTGCTGCAAGTCTGAACGGTGAAATCCTGAGTGCGGACAGCCGTCAGGTTTACAAGGGACTCGACATTGGAAGCGGCAAGGATCTGTGCGATTTTAAGATGAAAGCAGAACTTGCACTTTCCTTAAATCCTTCGCTTGAATCAAAAATAAAAGACGGATTTTACAACGTGCCGTATCACATAATCGATGTTGCAGACTTGAGCCGTGAGTACAGCCTCTTTGATTTCGTTGATGATTTTTACCGCGCGTTTGCGGACTGCCTTAAGCGTAAGGTTCTTCCGGTCGTTGTCGGCGGAACGGGAATGTACGTTGATTCAATCCTTCGTAACTACGACATGATTCCATTTACGGAAAATGCGGAAGAAAGAGCGGAACTTGAAAAACTTTCCTATGAAGAATTGAAGTCAATTCTGATTGCAGAAAAAGAAAAACTGCACAACACGAGCGAATTCGGTGACAAAGAGCGGATTATAAAGGCGATTCTTTTAAACCGCTTCAACAAATCGGAAGAATATGCGGTTTTAAGAAAAAAGATTCTCTCAGAGCGTCCGAAAGTTGAACCGCTTGTCCTGTGCACTACGCTTGAACGTTCCCTCGTGCGCCAGAGAATTGCAGACCGCCTGAAAGCCCGCATGGAAGAAGGGCTGATAGAAGAAGTTGAAAACCTGCACAAAAACGGTGCGTCGTGGCAGCGGCTTGAAAGCCTTGGACTTGAATACCGTTTTGTAAGTGAATATCTTCAGGGAAAAATCGAAACGAAAGAAAAACTTTTTGAACTGCTGAACCTTGCAATCGGTCAGTTTGCGAAAAGACAGGAAACGTGGTTCCGGGGAATGGAAAAGAAAGGCATAAAGATAAACTGGCTGCCCGAAGAAATGTCAACAGACACCCGCTTCAAGGCAGCGCTGGAAATAATAAAACAGAATGTCTTTATGCAGTAGCTTCGATGACAGCCGTTACTTTTGTGAGGTAACCCGTCCTGATGCATGAATCAAACAGTGCTTTGCTGATAAAATCTGTCGTAACGTCTTCGTAACCGTCTTCATCGCGGACAATGCGTACAATGTAGCCGTCGTCCATTTCGCGAATTACAGTCATGTAGTCTGTTGATTTACCAATGCTTTTTAATGTGTATGTACCCATCTTTTTCCTCCCGCGATAAAATCGCAAAAAATCAATGTTCCGTACAGTTTAATTTTCGGTATAATAAAAAAAACATTAAGTATTTTTATGATTTTTGACGCACATTTACACCTTGTTCACGCAAATATTCCTCATTTTGACGAAAATCCCGGATACACGGGGCTTTCATGCGTGCTTTCAAAAGATGAATATTTACGGCAGCAGAAGATGATTTCTTCAATTCCTCTGGATTCAAACATTCATTTCCTGACGTCGTTCGGAATTCACCCGCAAAAGCCGGATTTTACCGACAGGGACTTTTTTACTGAACTTTTACAGCAGAACAGAATTGACGCAATAGGCGAGTGCGGTTTTGATTTTTTTACTCCGGAGTTTAAGGCGCAGGAAAAGCAGCAGGAAGAAGTGTGGAACTTTCAGCTTGAAGCGGCAGTTGAATACGGCAAGGTGATGGTAGTTCACGGCAGAAAATGCACGGATAGATTTTTCCGCGACGTAAAGATGCTCAGAAAAGCACCGGCGGTGATTTTTCATTCGTGGGCAGGAACCTTACTCGAAGCGCGCTCACTTCTTAAAAAAGGCGTAAATGCATATTTTTCGTTCGGAAAACCGCTGATTAACGGCAAGAAAAGCGCAGTTGAATGTGTGAAAAATCTTGAAGCAAAAAGAATACTTCTGGAAACGGACGCC
>CAVJKK010000043.1:0-8375 GCA_963649855.1 Anaerovoracaceae bacterium | reverse complement strand
GTCACACGGACAACACGCCCGTTGCTGACGAAAAATATCCTTCCAACTGGGAGCTTTCCGCTGCGCGCGCACTCAACACGCTGCATTTTCTTGCGGATTTCGGTGTAGATGAAAAGAGTTTTTCGGTTGCCGGCTACGCGGATACGAGACCTGTGTTTTCAAATTCAACGAAGGAAGGGCAGGCTTACAACCGCCGTGTTGATATAGTAATCCTCGATGACGGACATTTTTAATGTCTGCCTGAAATGTACGATAATTTTTTTAAGTAATGATTATATCGTTCCGATATTAAAATATGACAGTTTGTGCTGTCAGGAGATAAATTATGGCTGATGAAAACGATTTGGATTTGAATGATGATACAGGCAGTGTTGACGATTTAGGCGCTGCTCCAAAGAAAAAGGGTGCGGGCGGACTTCTTCCCGTGCTTTTAAAGTGGATTGCCATCGGTCTCGTTGCCCTGATTTTGATTGTAACTGTCGTTGTAATTACGGTTAAGGTGATCGGCGGAAGTCAGTCGCAGGTTGCAGCCCTTCCGACAACAGAAGAATATACTTCTACAAAGGAAATCCTTGACTGGTACAACTCACTCGGACAGATTCGTACAAAGACAAGTGACGTAAATCCGTCGTCTGTAATTGTTGATGTAGTTCTCGGTTACAAAAAGGAAGACAAGGCTACTTCAACGGAAATTACGCAGCGCACTGTTGAATTGAAGGACTTTCTGCGCAGGTATTTTACACAGAAATCTGTAGATGAGCTGAAGCCTCAGAATGAAGAAGCGCTTCGCATTGAAATCCGTAATGCAATCAACGATTCAATTCTGAGCAGTTCAAAAATAAAGGATGTTCGTTTTTTAACTCTGGATGTCATTCAGCAGTAGAAAACGTTTTTATAAGGTGGATTAGGCATGAACGAGGTTCTGTCACAGGAAGAAATTGACCAGCTTTTGCAGGCTATCAGCTCCGGGGATACTGAAGACACAGATTTTAAACCGGTAAACGATACCCGTAAAATCAAGATTTACGATTTTAAACGTCCTGATAAATTTTCAAAAGAACAGATTCGTACGGTTTCGATTATGCACGAAACGTTTGCGCGTCTTACGACAACTTCCCTGTCTGCGCAGCTCCGTTCCCTTGTTCATGTTCACGTTGCTTCCGTAGATCAGCTGACCTACGAGGAATTCATACGCTCCATTCCGACGCCGACAACTCTTGCCGTTATCAACATGGATCCTTTGAAAGGAAATGCCGTTCTTGAAATTGACCCTGCAATCACTTTCAGCATGATTGACCGCCTTTTCGGTGGAACGGGACAGGGAGCAAAAGTAAGCCGTGATTTGACGGATATTGAACAGTCTGTAATGGAAGGAATCATCGTCCGCATTCTTGCAAACATGAGGGAAGCTTGGACTCAGGTAATTGACCTGCGGCCTCGTCTCGGACAGATTGAAACAAACCCGCAGTTTGCACAGATTGTTCCGCCGTCGGAAATGGTTGTTCTTGTAACGCTTGAAACAAAAGTAGGCGAGGAAGAAGGAATGATGAATTTCTGTATTCCTTACCTCACGATTGAGCCGATTATTTCAAAACTTTCTTCACAGTTCTGGTTCAGTTCTGTAAGGCGAAGTTCAACTACACAGTATCTCGGAACGCTCAAGGAAAAGCTTTCTGACGTTGATATGGACGTAGTTGCAGAAATCGGTACAATCAATATGCCGATCCGCGATGTGCTTGCACTGAGGGTTGGCGATGTCGTAAGGCTTTCGACTGTAAGGGTCGGGGAGCCGCTTTCGCTGAGTGTCGGAAATAAAAAGAAATTTTATTGCCAGCCCGGCGTTGTCGGTAAAAAAATGGCTGTTCAGGTAATCGGAAAGATTGAAGACAGCGGTACTGAAGATTTTGAAGAATTATCCGTAGAAGGAGACGAAACTTATGAGTGATGGTGCTATTTCACAGGACGAAATTGACGCTTTGCTGTCTGGCGTTGACATGGGCGGGATTACAGGTGGAGTTTCATCCTCTTCTTTAAGTGTTGATACTTCAGTTCTTGAAAAATTCGCCGGTCAGATTAAAGACGAACTTACCTCAAAACTCAACTCGATGACCGGAAGCAGTTTTACTTCTGATGCTCTGGCTGTAGAACTTCTTGAACGCGATCAGCTGCTTGCAAAACTTCCGGAAATGGTCGTTGCAGTCATGGCTGATTTTTCAACCGGACTGAAAGGAGATCACCTTTTCATCCTTTCCACAGAATTTGCACAGAAACTTACCAGTCTTATCAATAAGGAAGAACAGGCAGAACTTGATGACATGGCGCTGTCCGTTATTTCTGAAGTGATTTCAAACCATTCGGGTACGGAAATTACGGAACTGAGCAAGGACGGAAAACTTCCGGGACTTGCAGCAAATCCTCCGGAGGCTGTAAACGTTCCGAAGGCGATGGTTCGCATTCCTCAGGGAAAATTCTGCCTTTTTACATATTCCTATACTCTTGACGGACAGACTTACCAGATGTTTGAAGCCGTTTCCGGCGATGTTGCAAAGGGAATGGTAACTGCACTCGGCGGTTCTCCTGCTCCAGCTGAAGCTGCACTGAATTCTGCAGACCTGAACAACCTGATGGGAGGCGCTCAGCCGCAGATGCAGATGGGCGGAATGCCGAATATGGGTGCCATGCCAAACATGGGTGGAATGCCTAATATGGGCGGTATGCAGATGATGGGGGGAATGCCGAACATGGGTGCACAGATGCGGCAGCCTGGAATGGGCGGAAGTCCCGTAATGGGAATGAACTCTCCGAACGTTCAGTCAATCCAGTTCCCGAACCTTATGGGCGGAAACAATTCAGAAGAGCAGGGAAATATCGGTCTTATCATGGACGTTTTCATGGAAATGACCGTAGAACTCGGACGCACTAAAAAACAGATCAAGGAAATTCTGGGAATGGGCGAAGGTACAATCATCGAGCTCGATAAACTTGCCGGTGAACCTGTAGACATTCTCGTAAACCATAAACCGATTGCAAAAGGTGAAGTAGTCGTAATCGATGAAAACTTTGGTGTTCGTGTAACGGAAATTCTTTCCCCGATGGAAAGAGTTTCAGACCTGCACTAAGGGAAAAAGCGCTGATTTGAAATTTTTTAGGTCAGCGTTTTTTTTGCACTGATAATGGGGATTATTCAGTGCAGAAGGTAAAAAAAAAGGGTGGGACAATGAAAAAAATTACTTTTCTGACTGCGTTTCTTGCAGTTTTTCTTTTCAATTTAAATTTCAGTCTTTTTGCGCAGGATTCTGCTTCTAAAAATGCTCCGGCACAGCCTTCACAGACTCAGAATTTTTCAATCAATACGGATCCTTCCCAGATTGTGCTGAACGTTCAGAACGGCACGGAAGATTCTTCTTCTCAAAAATCACCTTCGACAGTCTGGCTTTTTATAAAAATGATTTTTGCGCTTGCAGTTGTAATCGGCATTGCGTATGTGGTTTTTCATCTGATGAAAAAAACTATGAAAACCGGAAACGATAACGATCCTTTTCTCCGCAGAGTGAGCCAGCTTACCTTAAGTCCTGGAAAATCCGTTCAGGTGATTACGCTGCAGGACAGTGCGTTTTTAATCGGCGTCAGTGACGAAAACATCAATCTGATCGGGAAAGTTGACGACAAAGAGCTTGTAAATGCGATGAATCTTTACGCAGACAAAAATGAAAATGTTTCCAAGCCGCGTTCTTTCCGTGAAATCCTTGATATTTTTATGCCGGGTTCAAGCAAGGAAGGGGAAGAAAATCTTTTTGAAAATGATGCGGGCAGTTCAACTGAAGAAATCAAAAAACAGCGTGAAAAATTTAACAGCAACTCTGAAAACAATCCGTAATTGAGCGGGCAGATGGTGTAAGACCGCGTGAAAAAACGGGAGTTAAAAAATGAAAGATAAGATAAAAAGTACTTTTGCCTTTTTTAAGAAAAAATATGTTTTCAAGATTTTTGCAGCGACACTGATTTTTGCGGCGTGTATTTTTCCTGTTTCGTCGCAGAGTACGCAGAACCGTAATTTTCCGGGTGGTTCAGCTCAGGGAACTACGCAGATGGGCAGTGGCGTGCGCGGGCTTACGATTCCTAACGTGGACATCAGCATTACGCAGCCGCAGACGGGAACTCAGATGGCATTCAGTCTGCAGCTTCTTCTTCTGCTTACTGTCCTTTCGCTTGCTCCAAGCATCCTGATTCTGATGACCTGCTTTCTGCGCTTTTCGATCGTGCTTGATTTCATAAAACGTGCGCTTTCTCTGCAGCAGGTTCCGCCGACTTCCGTTTTAAACGGAATTGCCCTTTTCATGACGATTTTCGTGATGTGGCCGATTTTCCAGCAGATTTATTCTTCTTCTTTTAAGCCGATGAGCGACGGGCAGCTGACTTTTGAGCAGGCTTATACAGAAGCTGAAAAACCGCTTAAGACTTTCATGTATTCGCAGATGTACAAGGATACGACTTACATTCAGACTTTTACGAAAATGGCAAAACTTGAAAATCCGCGTACTCTTGATGATGTTCCGATGTATGTCATGATTCCGTCCTATATCCTGCACGAACTGACCGTTGCCTTTAAGATTGGCGTAATCCTCTACATTCCGTTCATCGTAATTGACATGGTGGTTGCGAGTATACTTATGAGTATGGGTATGATGATGCTTCCGCCGGTTCAGATTTCTATGCCGTTTAAGCTTATGCTTTTTGTTCTTGTTGACGGCTGGGGACTTTTAACCCAGCAGCTCTTTGCTTCTGTGCTGCACTAAATCGGGAGGAAGTGAATGACTATTGGCGCACTTGTTACTCTTGTGAGGGGAGCTGTCTATCAGGTGTTTTTGATGACTGCTCCTATTCTTGGGGCGGCTTTGATTGTCGGTCTGATTGTTGCGATTTTTCAGGCGACGACTTCAATTCAGGAACAGACTTTGACTTTCCTGCCGAAAATGCTCGTGATTCTTGCGATGCTTGCCCTTCTTGGCGGCTGGATGTTTGCAAGTCTGCGGGGATACACAATCAATCTTTTTAGTATGATTCCTTCGCTTGCTAAGTAGGAGAGTCAGACCGGTAAATGCTTGAGCGGATTGTGTATCAGGCGCCGTTTTTCCTTCTGGTTTGCGCGCGCTGTTTTGCCCTGATTTTGACAATGCCTCTTTTTTCCATGCGGACGGTTTCGCGTACGGCTAAGGTTGCGCTCACGGCTTACATGGCGTATATCATCTTTCCGCACGTAAACATGGAACAGTACCTGCCTTACATTTCTGAAAACGGTGCTTTTTCGCTCGAATACATCATGATTATTGCGGGAGAAGCGATGATCGGCGTAATCATCGGTTTTTTTGTGAGCATAATTTTTAATGCGTTCAGCACTGCCGGTCAGTTTTTTGCCTTTCAGATGGGATTTTCTGCGTCTGAAGTTTACGACGCCTTAAGTCAGGTTGAAAATCCTCTGATGGGACAGTTTTTCAACCTTATCGCGATGCTTATTTTCTTGCAGAGCCACTGGGGACAGCGTGTTTTTGGCGGTGCGCTTGTTTCAAGTTTTGAAACGCTGAATTCTTTTTCCCTCGTAATGGCGGCGGGCAGGGAGGAACTGATAAAGTTTCTGCTTGCGTCCCTTACAAAACTTTTTTCTGACGCCTTTATCATTGCCCTTCCGATTATGGGAACGCTTCTTTTAGTTTCGATTACGACGGGAATTCTTGGAAAAGCCGCTCCGCAGATGAACCTTCTGTCTGAAGGTTTCCCGGTCATGATTCTTCTTTCGTTTTTTATAATCATGGCGCTTATGGGAAGCCTTTGCGATTATTTCCTGAATTCCTTTTATGCGGGATTCTTGCGTCTGCAGAATCTGTTTGCGTTTTTCAGTGCGCCGGGAGGTCAGTAAGTGAGTTTTGAAGAAATTGACCTTCAGTGGTTTGCGGCTGAAGATGAAGGACGCACGGAAGAACCGTCGGAGTTAAAGCTCCGCAAGGCGAGGGAAGAAGGCCGCGTTGCAAAAAGTCAGGAACTGAACAGCGCGCTTGTCATGCTTGCGTGCGTGATAATCCTTATAATCGCTTCTCCGTATTACCTCAGATGGTGCGAGCAGGTTCTGGTTTATTTTTTTACAAAGTGCGCAGAGTGTGCAAACGGTCAGATTGATTCGTATCAGTTCTTTGTGTATTTTCTGCTGAATCTTGCCAAAATGGTGCTTCCTCTGGCGGCGGGCGGAGCTGTGGCGGCGGTTGCGGGGAACATCATTCAGAACCGCGGTTTCATTTTTTCTACCAAACCGATTGAGTTTAAATTTTCCAACATCGTGCCGAAAATCGGGCAGTACCTCAAAAAGACGGTGTTTTCGCTTGAAGGCGGCTTTAACGTCATAAAGTCGCTTGTAAAGGTGGCTGCAGTCATTCTGATTGCCTTTCTTGTAATCCGTTCAAACGTTTCAAAAATCCTTTCTCTGCTGAATACGGGGGCAATCCGAAGTGCAGCGGGGCTTGTCGGAAACTGCGGAGCTCAGATTTTAGGTTTCAGTGCGATTTTTTTTCTTGCGATTTCCATTGCCGACTATTTTGTCCAGCGCCATCAGTTTATGGAAAGCATGAAGATGACGAAACAGGAAGTAAAGACGGAATTCAAGGAACAGGAAGGAGACCCGGAAGTGAAGGGAAAACTTCAGCAGGCTCAGCGTGAACTTTTAAGCCAGAATCTGCCGAAAGCCGTCTCTGAAAGTGATGTCGTAGTAACAAACCCGACTCATTATTCCGTTGCCTTAAAGTATGATGCTTCAAAAACAGACCGTCCGGTCGTAAATGCAAAGGGTGCGGATCTGATTGCAAAAAGAATCCGTGACCTTGCAGATGAATACGGAGTTCCGCGCGTAGAAAACGTTCCTCTTACGCGTGCTCTCTATTCAAATGTTGAAGTTGGTGATATAATACCCGATGAATATATCAAAGCGATTTCTATCGTTTATGCACAAATAGATTATCTCAATAGAAAAAAGTAGTGAGTCAACCAGGGGGTGGGGGTGGCTAACAGTTTTGCCAGGTCGTTATCGGCACTGAAAATTTCAAATGTAAATCATTTTATTGCAGTAGTTGGCGTTCTCATTGTACTGATGCTTCTCGTGCCGGTTCCGGGTGCGATCCTCGATTTTCTGATGATTGCAAACGTCGCTATTGCCCTCATCATTTTTCTCGTCGTCCTCTATACTCCGAAGGCGTCCAAACTTTCTTCCTTTCCGCGGGTGATTCTCTTTGCCACGATTTTCGGGCTTGCCTTAAACGTCTGTTCAACGCGCTACATTCTGACAAACGGACACGTAGGTTTTGAGCAGTTTGACGGCGCGATGATTAAATCCTTTGCGAATGTCGTTGCAAAAAATCAGCCGGTAATCGGTTTCATAATTTTTATAATCATCATAATCATTCAGGTTGTCGTAATTACAAAAGGTGCCAGCCGCGTTTCTGAAGTTGCTGCACGTTTTGCCCTGGATTCAATGAACTCAAAGATGTTTGCAGTTGATTCTGAATTGAACTCAGGCTCAATCACCGACGAACAGGCGCGCATAAAAAAGGCTGAGATTCAGCGGGAAAGCGACTTTTACTCTGCAATGGACGGTTCTTCCAAATTCGTAAGCGGAAACGTCAAGGCGGGAATCTTTATTACTGCAATCAACCTTATCGGCGGAACTCTTTACGCGATGATTGTCAAGGGAATGAGCTGGAGTCTGGCTATAAACACATTCCCTCAGCTGACAATCGGTGACGGTCTTTTAAGTCAGGTTCCGTCACTTCTTCTATCTGTTGCAACCGGTATTCTTGTTACGGGAAGTAATTCCGATGAAGTTCTGGGCGAGGAAATAAAAGATCAGTTCAACGTCAGCGGTTATGTCTATGTTTTTTCAGGGCTGATTTTGGCCGGAATGGCTGTCCTTTTTCATACGTCGGTTTTTCTCGTGCTTGCACTTCTTGGAATCGGCGGGGCGCTTATTTATGCCGGTGTCCGCATGACGAAAAAGGAAAAACTGTCTTTTGCAAAAAAAATGGAAGAAGAGGCGGCTGCAAAATCAAAATCACAGAACGGACAGAACGCAGAAGAAACAAGCCCAGTCGTTCCTCTCGATCCTCTCTGCCTGGAACTTGGCGTTGCCCTTCTTGACCTTGTAAACAAGGAAAAAGGTGCGGAACTTCTTGAACGCATCACGAGAATCCGCCGTGAAGCCGCAATCGACCTTGGACTTGTCGTTCCGAGAATCCGCATCATTGATAACCTTCAGATTGACCCGCAGGAATACAGTTTTAAAATCCGCGGAATTGAAGCAGGCCGTTCAAAATTGAAAATCGGATATTACATGTGCC
>CAVJKK010000042.1:0-8402 GCA_963649855.1 Anaerovoracaceae bacterium | reverse complement strand
CGCCGGCGTCATGCATTTCTTTCATTCCGTGAGAACCGTCATCTCCCATTCCCGTCATTATTACGCCGATTGCATTTTTTCCCGCATATCGCGCTGCTGAACGGAAAAGAACGTCAACAGAAGGGCGGTGCCTTGCAACGAGCGGTCCGTCACGAATTTCTACGATGTAAGAATCCGCAATTCGCTTTAACAGAAGGTGATGATTTCCCGGTGCAATCAGTGCCGTTCCCTGTTTTACTTCGTCCCCGTTTTCTGCTTCTTTTACGTTAATCTGACTGAGTTTGTCCAGCCGTTCTGCAAAAGCCTTCGTAAAATGTTCCGGCATGTGCTGAACGATTACCATTCCCGGGCAATCCGGCGGAAGAACCGTCAGAAAATCTTTCAAGGCTTCCGTGCCACCAGTACTTGCTCCGATTACGACAACCGGCTGAGAAAGTCCCAGAGAATTTGCAAAAGTTGAATTCGGTTTTTCGAGGATTACGTCGGCAGAGAGTTTTGGTTCAATTACCGGAAGCTGAATGTCATTTTCCGCGCGGGCGACGTGTTTTATCGTGGCGGGAACGGGTTTTTCAACCGGCTGGAGTGTGGCTGTGCGGGCAGAATCTGGCTGAACGTTTGAATGAAGCTGTGCCTGAGACGGAATCAGTTGCTTGATTTTTCCCGTGCACCTGAAAGCGGATTTTACGGCATCGCAGAGAAGAATTTTTGAATATTCGATGAATTTTTTAGTCTGAAAAGACGGTTTTAAAATGACTTCACACGCTCCAAGTTCATAAGCCTTTATCGCCTCAGGAGAATCGCTGCCTGCGAGCGAAGAACAGATTACGATTGGAATCGGGTCAATGGTTTCGTTCATCTTGCGGAGAAATGTAAGTCCGTCCATGCGTGCCATTTCAATATCGCTGATGATTACGTCCGGGCGTTCATTCTGAAGCATGTGAACTGCCACAATCGGGTCGCTTGCCGTCCCAGTTACTTTAATCTCCGGGTCTGTTTCAAGAACCTGCGTCAAAGTTTGTCTTGCAAGAGAAGAATCATCAATTATCAGAACTTTTATAGCCATTTACGAATTCCGTATTTAAAAAGCCGTCGCGGGCTTTAAATTTTCTTAAAAATCGTCGGTCCCATTGTTTTCAGCGGAAGATCCATTCCAAAGATTGTTTCGGAATGTCCAAGAAAAAGGTATCCACCCGGAGACAAATGTTCCAGCAGTTTTTTAACGACACTCTCCTGTGTTTCCTTGTCAAAATAAATAAGCACGTTGCGGCAGAAAATTACATCTTTCATCGTGGTTTTCGGATACGACAAATCCATAAAATTCAGGCGTTCAAAAATCAGTTTCTGCCGTAATTCCGGTTTTATGCGCACGGCAGGATTTTTTGTATTTTTGCTTTTCAAGAAATAGCGTTTTTTTAAGTCGAAGGAAAGATTTTCAACTTCGGACATCGGATATACGGCGTCGATTGCCTTATCGAGCACTTTTGAAGAAATGTCCGTTGCAAGAATTGAAAAATCTTCGATTGATGAATCCGGATGCTGGCGGATAAATTCCTGTATGACGATTGCCAGCGTGTAAGGTTCCTGCCCGCTCGAACAGCCCGCCGACCACAATTCAACTTTTTTGGCGCCGTTTGCAGCAAGTTCCGGAAGAACAGAATCCCTTAAGTATTCAAAATGCGAATTTTCACGGAAAAAAGTCGTAAGGTTCGTGGTGATTGCATTTATCATGAGGGCAATTTCTTCACTTCCCTGCTCCGTTTTTGAAAAAGCGAGGTTCAGATAGTCGTCAAAATTGTTTATCTGAAGTTTTTTCAGACGCGACGTAAGTCTTGACTGAACCATAAGCCGTTTTTCTGCGGGAAGTTTTATGCCGACGTTTGTCTGAATGAATTCCGACAGCTGCTGAAATTGAGAATCTGAAAGTTCTGGAGTAGAAAAAAAAGTGATGCGTTCCATTATTTTTTACTTTTTTGCCCGCCGGTAATCAATTCTGCGAGTTTATAAACGTCTAAGATGAGGGCAACTGAACCGTCACCCAGAATTGTCGAGTTGCTTATGCCGATGCAGTTGCGGTAAAGTTTGCCGAGCGGTTTTATTACAGTCTGATGGCTTCCTAAAATTTTGTCGACGATGATTCCAACAACCCCGTCCTGCGTGTTTATTGTGATGACTTCTTTTTTCGGATTGTGAGGCTCCGGAGTTTTAAAATACTTCCGCAAATCTATGCATGGAACTTCCTTTCCGTGAACCTGCGTAAACGGAAAAAGTGATTCTGAATTTTTTTTGCCGGAATGTTCAAAAAACAGACATTCTGAAATCACGTTGACCGGAACAATGTATTTTGTGCTTCCAATCTGCGTGAGCATTCCGTCGATGATTGCTAGCGTGAGAGGAATTTTCAGAATAAACCTTGAACCTTTGCCCGGTTCGGATTCAACCGTAACAGAGCCGCCGAGCGAAGAAATGTCTTTTTTAACGACATCGAGCCCGACTCCGCGCCCTGAAATATTTGAAACGGTTTTTGCGGTGGAAAATCCCGGCTGAAAAATCAAATGGAAGATTTCTGCTTCTGAGATTTTTGCATCCGCTGAAATCAATTTTTTTTCGATTGCCTTCTTGCGGATTGCTTCTTTGTCCAGACCTTTGCCGTCGTCTGAAATCGTAATCACAACCGACCCCGACGAATGTTTTGCCGACAACGTTACAGTTCCTTTCGGGGATTTTTTATTTGCAACTCGTTCTTCCGGAAGTTCAATTCCGTGGTCAACCGAATTCCGCACAAGATGAAGAAGCGGATCGTTCAATTTATCAACTACAGTTTTATCGAGTTCCGTTTCTGCGCCTTCAATGACCATATCGATCTGTTTTCCAAGCTGTTCTGCAAGGTCGCGGACTGTGCGCCTGAATCTTGTAAAAAGCGTTCCAATCGGAAGCATGCGGATTTCAAGGGAAGTGTCGCGCAAAGAAAGTGCCAGTCTTGAACTCTGTTCACTCAGCGTTTTTAAAATCGGCAAATCTTTGTCGACTGCAAGCTGTTCAAGACGGGCGTTAAAAGTTACGAGTTCGCCGATTAAATCAACGAGGGAATCCAGTTTTTCTGAACTTACGCGGATTGAAGACTGGGTGGCATTCGTGGCTGCGGGAGCATTTCCGCCGTTGATGTTTTTTAAGTGCTGCTGTTCTGCGAGCGCGGATTTTATCTGATTTTCCGAAACGAGCTGTTTTTCAACGAGAATCTGACCAATCTGCTTGTGTTCCTGCATGATTGAATCAATCTGATTTTTTGAAATGTCGTTGCGGTTGACGAGAATTTCACCGATGCGGTAATTCTGCTCAGGGTTCAGGTCGATTTTTTCAGTCGTGTAGGTTGATTCGCCGTCAAGAAAGATGAAGACATCTTCAATATCGTTCTGCGTTTTTTTTGTTGTAAGGATGACGTCCCACGAAAAATAACATTCTTCAGCCTCAAGTTTTGAGAGCGCAGGCAGATCGTCATAAAAAGCAACGACAGAAGCATTGCCCATTTCCGAAAGTTCTTTGACTAGAAGTTCCGGGCGCGTTCCGTTCTGCATGATTTTTCTGCACGGGCGGAATTTTATGCGGAAAGTTGATTCCGGAGTGTTTACGTTCTGTTTGTCTTCGGATTTTGGCGCGGTCTGAACAGAAGCTGAAAGTGCAGAAAGCTGAATTGAATCCGGATCTCCGCCGCTGTTACGGGCAACGTAAGTTTTAAATGCGAGGATTAAAGTCTGCGAGGTCTGGTTTATTTCCGGCGTGATGTTCTGACCTGCATCGAGCATAAAGCGGATGTGGTCGCGGGATTTCAGCATTAAATCAATCAGTTCGTTTGTAACCGGCACAATTCCGTTGCGTACCTGATCCATTGCAGATTCTGCTTCGTGCGTAAATTCGGAAATTGCATTAAACCCGAACATTGCCGACGAGCCTTTAATCGTGTGCATCGCGCGGAAAACGGCACCGATGGTTTCCATGTCGGAAGGATTTTCTTCGAGGGTTAAAAGCTGTTCTTCGAGGTTGTCTAGGAGTTCGTTTGCTTCTTCCAGAAAAACCGAGCTGATTTGTTCAAGCATATTACTGCACTCCTTGAGAATCTTCTGTTTTTTCGAGCATGTTCTGTAAATCGATGCTGCACGCGGAAACGTATTCTAAAATTGCCTGCGGAACGCTGTTTTTTATGAAAAATTCTTTCTTTTGATTTTCGGCTTCTTTTTTTGCGGCAAGAATGAGCTGGATTCCCGTCAGGTCGATGTCTTTAACTTCTGAAAGGTCAAGAAAAACTGTTTGATTTGAATTGATGGCTTTTAAAAGTTCTTTCTGAAGATTTTTTGCTGATTCAATTCCGGCAGTTCCCGTCCATTTTACTAAATTATTTGATGATGATTTTTTTGCTGCCACAATTTTATCCTCAACTGATTCTGCAAATCATAAATTCTGCTTAAAAAATTCAATTTTGAGCAGAGTTGATATATACTTGATTTTATAATCAGTTTTTTTAGACGTCAAATTATAGCGGTTCAAATATCGATTTTTTAAATATTATGCAAAAAGTTGAAATTGAACCGGCGGTCTTTAAAAATTGAATTTTCAGAGGTTTTTTATGGGTGAAATTCAAAATTCTTCAGAATCTTATTTTTCGTTTAATCTTGGAAAGGAAATTTTTTCGCTTGAAGTAAAATACGTCAAGGAAGTCTTTGAATTTGAATCTTTAACGCCCGTGCCGAATTCGCTGCCGTATTTAAAAGGCGTGATGAACGTTCGTGGCGGCGTTGTTTCGATAGTCGATTTGCGGAAACTGTTCAATTTTGAGGTTTCTGAAGATTTGACCGGAACTCAGATTATCATAATGGAAATTCCGCAGGAAAATGAAAAACCTGTCCTGCTCGGAATCATTGCCGACAAAGTTGATGTCGTGAGCCATCTGAACATAATTCATGCGGATTCGAAAGATTACGGAATCAACGAAGGTCAGGATTTTGTGAGTGCCGTTGCGCGCCGTGGCGAAGATTTTATCCTGATTTTAAGCCCGGAGAAAATCCTCGCTTACATCGAAAATGAAGTTGACAAGGCGGTTGACCTACAGACCCTTGGCAAGGCGATTTAGTTCCGCAAGATATTCGAGGTATTTCTGTTCCTTTGATTTTATAAAATTGTCGTCGTCAGCAGAGCGCGAATCAATGTGCTTTAAATAGACTTTTGACGTAAAAAAATAAAAAAATATTTTCCGCGGAAGGTTTCCGCCGGTATCTGAACTTTTTACTTCAATCTTGTGGGCTTTTAAATAATCAAACGCAAACTGAACGTTTGCCGCGCCAACTAAAGACCGCCCGCTTTGCGGTTCTTCCGAATTAAAAATGTTTCCGCCACCAAAGACTTTTGCCGTGCAGCGTTGCAAAACTGCGCCTTTTTTTTCCATGTCAGAGATGAGCATTTCAACGGCGTATTCACCGAAACGGCCGAGCGGTCTGTCTGATGAGCCGTCAATTTCTAAATTTGTGTCTTTTGCCAGCATAAAGTGATTCATTCCACCGACGCCCGCAACCGGATCATAAAGCGCAATGCTTACGCACGAGCCGAGCACGGTAGAAATCATTTCCGGACCGGAGGAAGACCAGAATTCACCGGGATAGATTGTGACGATATTCTTGTTGAAGTGAAGGTCAAAGTAGCGGTTCATTTTGTGCCGTCAGATGTTAAAAAAATGTGATTTCGCCTTGTTCAGCACCGTGTTCAATTTCAAATCCTCCGATTTTGCCCGCAGCCTCTTTGTGAGCCGTAATTGTAAAATGATTTATTATTTCACTGAAGTTTGAATTTTTAATGTCCCAGCCGTCAAGGTTTTTCTGTTCCAGAAGAATCGAACGTTTTTCCGAAAGTTCGTCTTTTCTTGCAGCAAGTGAATCGCGGCACTGTTCAAGTTTCGCCTTAAGTTCGCTCAAGTCTGAAAGATCCGTGTTGACCATTTTGCATTTTGCCTCAAATCCTTCCGGGAAAACTTCAAAGTTAGAAATAATTGAAGAAAGCGAAGTCTGTGATTTCTGCAGTTCGTCAAAATATGAAGTTTTATTCTTGCGGAGAGTCAGCATTTTCTGGTTGTCGAGCGTGATTGAGTCCGTAAAACTGTCGAGAAGCACGGAAGATTCGCGGATGAACATTGAAAGCAGTTTTTCCATCAAATCGAGTGATTTATTTGACGCGTTGATAAGGTTGTCCATGTCCGTAACGGAATCTTTTACCTGTTTTATGGCTTCATTTTTTGCAACTTCAATCTGCTGTAAAATTCTTACGTGGTGCAGGCGGCTCATTACCGGGCGCAGGTTTTCAAACACGCTGAACATCGTGCGCGCCTTTTCGTTGATGCTCTGCGTAACGTGAAGCAAATCTTTCTGCACAAGGTGATAATTGTTGAATTCATTGATGAGTTTCTTGAACTGATCGATTACGACGTCGAGGCGGACGGTGATGTTTTCCTTGCTTCCTGATTCTATGCTTAAAAAGCGGGTCGTAAAGTCATTTTTCTGGGTTTCGATGTTTTTCAGTTTTGAAGTAACTTTTCCCCAGTTCTGGTCAAAATTGTCGAATCCCTTTGTAAAGTAGTCGATTATGTCGTTCAGAACGTCTACGCAAAGTTCGTAAAGTGCAATGTTAAAACAGATTGAATCGAGTTCTGCGTCGCTGCCAGCGACTTCCGGGGAAGTTTTAATTTCCTGCAGGCACGATTTTACGTGATCCAGTCCCTGACGGATGATGTCCTGCAGCTGAAGGTTTTCCATCGCTTTCTGAATCGGCGGATAAATTGATTCAAGGCTTGAATCCATGAAGGAAAGCGGCTCTGTAATTGAAGAAATGATTGAATCAATGCCGGAAGTTCCTGCCGACCCCTGAGATGAAACGGTTTTCTGCGAATCAAGAATTCCGTTGAAAATGTCCTTAAGATTTTTGATGTGCCCGATCAGCAGTTTTTCTTCGTTTAAAAGCTGATCCGAATACTGGAACATGTCATTTGAAAGGCGCTGAAGATTTTCCGTGATGCGGCTGAACGCCTGTCCTTTTTCGCCCGACTTGATTGAAATTACCATCGCGTTGAGGGCAATCAATTCCATCTGTTCGGAATCTTCCTTTACGCCCGCGATAAATTTGTCGAGTTCGTCGAGGGTTTCAATTTTTTTGTTTAATTCTTCAAAAAGCGGGCTGTATTTGTCTTCCATTCCGCCGAAAAGTTCGTTTTCCGTGGCAACTGATTTTGCGTTGTTTTCGCCGAGGGTTTTTATTACGCCCTGAAGATTTTTGAGCGAAGGACTTATTTCTTTGTTCAAAAGTGAAGGAAAAAGATTTCCTAAATCCATAAAATACCGTTCAGACAGACGGCTTATTTCGTTTACAGAATTTAAAAGTGAATTTAAGTCCATAGTTATATGCTCTCCTGATTGTCAGACTGTAAGGCAGTTTGAAATTCTTTTTCAAGGATTTTTAAATCTTTATTTTTACTTATATCTTCGGCTTCAAAATTATTTAGTTCATTATAATTGTAAGAATGAACCATAATTCTCTGCGCGGAAGTTTCCGTTGCGCTGACAAACGCTGCTCCCGGATTTGCAATGGCGAGCGGTTTTCTTAAGGCGATTGTGTAGCTTACCTGTTCGTCTTTCGGAAGGAATCCCACAAAATCCATGTTGATTCCAAGTTTTTTCTGCACGAGGGAACGTAGCCGTTTTGCCATTTCTAAGTCGGAAGAAGTCTGCCCCTGGTTCATGACAACCTGCGGGCGGTATTTTAAAAGTTCATTTCTGGCGGCAGAACCTGTTTCCGGGAATTTCTTTCCAATTTTCTGTACGAGGGTAATCAGGTCTGCATCGCTGCCGGTTGAAGCATTTTTTAAATATTCATTGATGAAAGTGCGTTCTTCACTTTTTGCCTTGAACTGTCTCATGAAAAAACGGAAAGCCGCAGCCTTTAAGAATGAATATGCATTCAGAATCGAAGTCAATTCCGGTGTCGTTACTACGATTGAATTGTACGTTAAAAGGAAAAAATCGAGCGTGTTGTAGGTTGTTCCTGCGCCCAAATCTAAGATGACGTAATCTGCGTCGAGAGCGGCAAGTGCTTTTGTAATTCTGCGTTTGGAAGAAGCGTCCATGTTTGCAGTTCCCGGATACATGCAGTCGCTGGCGATAAAACGCAAATTCGGAATCTGGGTTTCCTGTAAGAGCGAAGAAAAATCGTCCGTCTGTTTGTAGATAAAATTTCCCAGACCTGCGTGATTATTTTTCAACCCGAGAAGGGTATGCAGGTTTGCGCCTCCAAAATCGAGGTCAGCGAGGACAACAGATTTTCCTTTTTGAGCCAGAATTACGGCAAGATTCACGGCGTAAGAACTTTTTCCT
>CAVJKK010000041.1:0-8642 GCA_963649855.1 Anaerovoracaceae bacterium | reverse complement strand
TAAAGACTGAAATCCCCGCAAGAAATGCTGCGCATTTCTTGGACCGCGACAGGACATCGTGCTTATATATCCACGCTGTACTCTGCAGAAATTCCGTATGACAGACTGTCTCATTTCCGTTCCACATGGTGTACCCCTTCCGTGTTACAGTGTGCTGATTAACTAGTCAGTGGGGTGCTGATAACACTAAAGAAAAAACAGATTTCCCATTCACCGACAGGCTCGCATGTCAAAAAGAAGTAATGGCAATACCAGCAAAAAAAATTACGATTTATTTGACACTACTATTTTCTTAGATTAAAATATAACGGATATTTTGGGGGCGGCTTTTTTGCGATTTTTTAAACGGTGATGACGTTTTATCGCAGTAAAAATCCAACTCCTTAATAGAAGCACAGGAGAAAATTGTGAATATAGTATTATTCGTAGTTCTTCCCGTTGCTGGTATAGTTCTTGGATGGATTATTCGTTGGTTATATGCCAAATTTCAATTATCTTCGGCAGAGCAGAAAGCTGAACGTGTTAAACAGGACGCATTAAAAGACGCAGAAGCCCAGAAAAAAGAATATTTGCTTGAAACAAGAGATCAACTCCTTCGGGAACGCCAGCAGCAGGAACGTGAAAATCGTGAACGCCGCAAGGAAATTCAGGTTTACGAAGCAAGGGTTGCTAAAAAAGAAGAGCTCGTTGACAAACGCAACAACGAGATGGACAAGAAAGAGCAGGAATTCGTTGAACGTGAAACTTCAATGACAAGGCGTGAGCAGCAGATTTCTGCTCAGGAAGAAACCTACCGCCGCGAACTTGAAAGAATTTCAGGTTTGTCTGCTCAGGAAGCAAAAGATTTAATCATCAAAAATCTTGAAAATGACGCAAGGCATGATGCTCAGGCTCTGCTCAACAAAATTGAACAGGAAGCCCAGCTTTCGGCTGAAAAGAAGTCACAGGAAATCCTTGTGGAAACGATTCAGCGCCTTGCAACAGAGGTTACGAGTGACATCACCGTAGCTACTGTTTCGCTTCCAAGTGACGAAATGAAGGGGCGTATCATCGGTCGTGAAGGCCGCAATATCCGCGCCCTCGAAACTCTTACAGGGGTAGACATCATCATTGACGATACGCCGGAAGCAGTCGTAATCAGCTGTTTTGACCCTGTCCGCAAGGAAATTGCAAAACAGTCGCTCGAACGTCTTGTAACGGACGGAAGAATCCACCCTGCACGCATTGAAGAAATCGTACAGAAAGTTACAAGGGAAATCCAGCAGAAGATTTACGAAGAAGGCGAAAAAGTTCTTTTTGACCTTGGAATCCATAACATGAGTCAGGAAGGCGTTCGTGCTTTAGGACGGCTTTATTTCCGCACGAGTTACGGTCAGAATGTCCTTACACATTCAAAAGAAGTTGCAGAAATCGCAACACTCATTGCCGGTGAAGTCGGTGCAAACCGTGAACTTGCAAAGCGTGCGGCACTCCTGCACGATATTGGTAAGGGTGCAGAAAACGACAGCGACAGGAACCACGCAGAAGTTGGTGCTGAAATGGCAAGAAAACTTGGTGAAGATGCGAAGGTAATCAATGCGATTGCGGCTCATCATCAGGATTGCGAACCGGCAACAATTGAAGCGGTTATAGTTCAGATTGCAGATGCCATTTCTGCGGCGCGTCCTGGTGCACGTAAGGAAACGGCTGATAACTACGTTAAGCGTCTTGAAAATCTTGAAGAGATTGCAGAGAAGTTTGCGGGCGTTGAAAAGGCTTATGCAATTCAGGCAGGACGTGAATTGCGTGTTCTCGTCAACAATGAAAAAATTCCGGACGGCGAAGTTAAGGAACTCGCTCAGAAGATTGCAAAACAGATTGAAACTGATCTGCGCTATCCGGGAAGAATCAAACTGACGATGATTCGAGAAACAAGAATTGTTGAATACGCAAGGTAAACTTATAGGGTAAAGATAAACTTGAAGACTGGCTCAAATGCCAGTCTTTTTTTTACATATGGAAGTTTTCGCCGAGGTAGATTTCCCTGGCAATCGGGCTTTCGATAATATCCTGCTGGTTACCCTGAATTAAAATCTGTCCCGTAGAAATGATTATTGCGCGGTCGGTAATTTCGAGCGTGTCGCGGACGTTGTGGTCTGTAATTAAGATTCCGATTCCGCGCCTGGAAAGAAGTTTTATCATCGCCTTGATGTCGGCAACGGCTATCGGGTCAATTCCGGCGAATGGTTCGTCCAGCAGCAGAAACTTCGGTTCAATGGCAAGGGAACGGGCAATTTCCGTGCGGCGGCGTTCTCCGCCGGAAAGCGTGAATGCCTGCTGTTTGCGGATTCTGCCGATTGAAAACTCTTCAATCAGTTCTTCCAGACGCTGTCTTTTCTGTTCATGGGTAAGATCCCGTCTCGTTTCGAGAATTGACCAGATGTTTTCTTCAACCGTTAATTTTCTGAAAACTGACGGTTCCTGCGGCAGATAGGAGATTCCAAGCCTTGCGCGTTTGTACATGGGAAGTTCCGTAATTCTCTGATCGTCTAAAAAAATCTCACCGCTGGTCGGTTTGTAAAATCCTACAATCATGTAAAATGACGTCGTTTTTCCTGCCCCGTTTGGACCTAAGAGCCCAAGCACTTCGCCTGTGTGCATCTGAAAATCAACGCCCTGTACGACTTTCTTTTTCCCGAATGACTTGTAAAGCGAGTTTACTTTGAGCGTGTGATAATTTTGCGGAACAGGCTGCGCGTCGTCTGAAGATTGCTCTGACAGGGGTTGTTCCTGCACTGCATCTTCTGGAATCTGTGCTTCTTCCTCCGGTGTTTTGAGAATATCCTGATTTTCTGTTCCTGTGTTCAATTCTTCTTCCATTTGTATCCTCAAAAATTATTCGTCTGAAGTTTTTTCTTCTTTTTCAGGCGGTTCTGGCTTTCTGTCTGACATATCTTCTGCCGGCGGCGGAGTATTTTCGCCCGGTTCTGAAATCTCTTTTTCATCTGCCGGTGTTTCAATTGTTTCCGTTTTTGTTTCTTCCTTTTTGGAATCCGTTACCGTACCTTTTACGCGTCCGTCGAGGGTGATTTCCTGCGTTTCAAGGTTCAGCATTATTTCCTGCGCGCGGAAGGTGTCTGCCCCTTGCACGATTTTCGGGTTTCCGCTCATTTCAAGCGTCTGTCCGTCTTTTTTGTAGATTGCGTACGCTGCCGTACACACATTGTTTTTCTGTTTAAGCGTAATTTCAATCTGCATTACGGCGATGTTTGTCGTCTGGCTGTATTCGATTATCTGGGCGTCTGCCGTTACGTCGTTTGCCTTGTCCGTCATGTGAACGGAGTCTTCGAGCTGAGCGATTTTTGTTTCGCGGTCATATTTCAACTTTCCGCACGAAAAATCCATCTGGCTTTCCGTAATGCTTCCGCTGACAGTTCCCGTGGCGGTGATGAATTTGAAATCTTCCCCTGACAGTTCAATGGAATCCGCCTTAATCTGCATTGAATTTGTTACGACAGACGCATTTCCCGTGAGGGTGGTTGTGTCGGTTTTGCTTCCTGCCGTTCCGCTCATCGAGTCGGCTTCAAAAACGATTTTTTCTGCATGCAGGAGTGGAACGCTGAAAACAAGCAGAAGTAAAGCCGTCAGTTTTTTTCGTGTAAAAATCATTCGTTTTCTCCTGCGCTGTCCTGCATTTCTGCACTTTCTTCCGTTTCGTCGTCGGTTTCACTTTCCAGCTCTGAATCGTCTTCCGTCGTTTTATCGTTTACCGTGCCCGTAACCTGACTTTCAAAAGCAAAAGTCCTGCTTACGCCGCTTGCAGAAAATCCCCTGCCGGTAATGTCCGTGCCTTTCCGTCCGATTGTAACTTCTTCGTCCCTGGCAGAAGTCAGCTGTTCGGTTTTGCCGTTGAAGTGAAGCGACTGCGCCGTTATCTTTAATTCCTGGCTGTAAATATTTATGGAGATTCCGTCAAAAAGTGAATAGTTTTTGGCTGAAGTGTCGGCAGCAAGAAGACTGCAGAAGCCTTCGGTGTCGATTCCGCCGTCTTTCTTAAAAGTCTTGAACTGTGCATTTTTTGCGTATGAAGAGCCGTCCGACTTATACTGCTCAAGTTTTTCGGCTTCGAGATTTATTGAAATCTGTTCATCTTCGTAGCGGTTGAACTGCGCATCTGTAAAGGAAAATTCCGGAGTTGCAGATTCTGAAGACTGCTCAGTTCCGTAATTTAAAGAGCATGAAAAGGTCAGCGGCAGGAGAGAAAGGATGAAAAATTTCCAGACTATTTTTAATTTGAACATTCTGACAACGGAATCTTTTTTAAAACTTCACTTTTTAGAGATTTCCTAATTTTCTATTAAAGGTTTTAGTTTGTCAACGCGGGCAGAGCGTCATGGCACGGCACAAATTTAACTTTCTGTTAAGGGCGCCCGATTCAGACAAGTTTAATTTACAATTGGATTTTGCGGGGATATAATTACACAGTATGACAGATTTACTTAGTGATTCAGAATTTGAAAAATTCCGTAAGGTTATCTATGACAAAAGTGGCATTACTTTTTCTGCGACCAACCGTTCCATTCTTGATTCGCGTTTAAAGGAAAAACTGCGGGAAAAGCATCTTGCGACCGTCATGGAATATTACGATTTGATTATGTCAGATGAAGGCGAAATGAAAATCATGCTGGATTCTGTTACGACAAATCTGACTCGTTTTTTCAGAAATCAGCCGCATTTTGATGCACTCATAAATTATGTAATTCCTCACATCCTTGAAGAAAAAAAGAAGACCGGTGGCACTGTAATCAAAATCTGGAGTGCTGGCTGTTCAACCGGGGAAGAACCTTATACCCTTGCGATGATTTTGAAGGAAATCCTCCCTCCGCCTTTTACTTTTCAGATTACGGCTTCGGATATTTCGTTGAAATCGCTCATGGTAGGGCAACAGGGCTTTTATCCGGATTCAAGAATTCAGGGAGTCCCGCTCAACTATCTGACAAAATATTTTACGAGAACGGACACCGGCTATCAGGTTTCCAAAGATTTGATTTCTTCAATAAAATTCGACTATCATAACCTTAAAAACGATTCCGGAATGCGTAACCTCGACATTGTTTTCTGCCGGAACGTCCTGATTTATTTTGATGAAGCGGCTCAGAAAAACTGTATCGACCGGTTCTGGGACGCGATGGGAAATAAATCCTATCTTTTTATCGGTCATTCTGAATCTTTGTTTGGAATGGACACAAAATTTGAATTCTTAAAAACCGACTGGGCCTGCCTGTATCAGAAGAACGTCTGACGTCCGTCTTTTGCTGTTGACGTTTGATTTTTCGGGTTTGAATGGGGGATTTCGATGGACGATATTTCGGTATTTGTATGTGATGATTCAGCCTTGATGCGCAATGTTATTACGAGGGTAATTGACAATACTCCCGGCATGAAAGTTGTTGAACGGGCTATGAACGGTCAGTTTTTGATTAACAAACTTGCGTACACGAAGCCGGATGTCATCATCCTTGATATTGAAATGCCCGTGATGACGGGAATTGAATATTTACGCTACAGAAAAGAACACGGTCCGGATATTCCTGTCATAATTCTTTCTTCAATCGCGGAAAAAGGTGCTGCCGTTACCATGGAAGCGCTTGAACTTGGGGCGGCGGATTTTATCACAAAACCGAACGGTTCAGTTTCTGCGGACATCAATTCTGTTGCCGACCGCTTAATCGAAATGATTGCTTCGTATGGCGGCGCTCAGGCGCGAATCAATGGAAAGAATGTTTACGGAATTGACTATTACGTAAAATACAACGCAGAGCGGGCAATTGAACGGAAACTTCAGCTTGCACTTGGCGAAAAGGCAAAGAATGCGACATTGTCTTCACTAAAACCCGTTACTTTCCCCGATGAACCGAAAAATACGGCTCCTGCCGTTCAGAAACAGATTACGGCAATCACTCCGTTACGTTCTTCCGGCAAAATTGAAATCATTGCAATCGGAATTTCTACGGGCGGTCCTAATGCCCTCCGTGAAATTTTTGCACATATCGATGCAGACGTAAAACAGCCGATAATCGTGGTTCAGCATATGCCGGCAGGTTTTACAAAGGAATTTGCGGCAAGCCTGAACAGAGTGTGTCCTCTTGAAGTAAAAGAGGCAGAAGACATGGATGTTCTTGAAAGCGGACACGTTTACATTGCTCCGGGAAATTTTCATATCGTTGTTGAAGAAGTTTATGCAGGAAAATACAGAATCCGCACAAATCAGGAACCGCCTCGCAACGGACACAGACCTTCAGCAGACGTTATGTTTGAATCGGTTGCAAAGGTCTTTGGAAATAGAAGTCTCGGCGTAATCATGACGGGAATGGGAAAAGACGGCGCGGTTGAACTTGCAGAAATGCGGAAACAGGGCGCACGGACGCTCGGACAGGATGAAAAATCTGCGATTGTCTATGGAATGCCACGTGTTGCGTGGGAATTAGGCGCAGTTCAAAAACAGGTGAGCCTGAACGATATGGCTGGTGAAATCAGCCGGCTTGCAAAAGAAAACGCTTAGCACAAAAGAAAATTAAACAACCTGCAGAATTACGGTTTTTGCAAAGCGGAAGACAGTGTGCTTTAAGGCGATGACAACCGCTTCCCCGATAAAAAAGGCAGAAAGACAGAGGATAAATTTAAAAATCCCTTCTGTCTGGAAAATGCTGAAACGCGAAAAAATCTCTGAAGAAAAAATGCAGGCGAGGGCGCACATTAAAATCGGAATGAAAAGTGCGAGAAGTCCCGTCAAAATCTTAAATCCACCGGATAAATCAATCTGAACAAAACTTCCTTCGGACAGCTGTAAATGTTTCGGGTTCGTCGCTGTAAAAGATTTTCCGACTTTTATGCAGTTTTTTATTGACGGGCAGTTTATGCACGCGGACGAAACAATCTGCGAAACAATCACATTTTCAGAGCCGGCAGAAAATGACAGAACTTTTGCAAGACTAAGCATTCAGCGGTCCGCGGTTTTTAATGTTTTTCATCTGTTCGCGGCAGATTGCAGCCCCCGTTTTGTTGCCGGTTTCTTCGTAAGTGTCGCGGAGATTGTACAGCGCATCGTAATAAAACGGATCGATTGAAACTGCCTGTTCAAAGGACTCTGCGGCTTTGTCGTAAATCTGCATGTTAAAGTAGATTACGCCGAGCGTGTTCCAGAGGTGTGCATTTGCTGCATTGCGTTCGAGCCCCATTTTGCAGAAATCCATGGCTTCAGAATTCAAGCCGATGTTAAAATCTATGAGTGCAAGCGATTCAATTACTTCATCATCGTCGTCTTCGATGGAAAAAGCCTTGATTAAAGACTCTTTTGCCATGAGCAGATCCCCCGAGTCGCGGTAAGTGACCCCGAGATTGTACCAGAGAAGATAATTATCTGTTTCAATTGAAAGTGCTTTCTTAAAGCAGGCGATTGCTTCCTTGTAGTCTCCGCTGGAGGCGAGCTGAATGGCCTGCGTGTTTAACTGTGATGCGTTTCCTGTCAGTGCCGGCATAATGTCCTCCCGAAAAATCTGCTTTTATCCCGAATGCTGTATATATTTTACAACATTTTGCAGAAAAGTTCTTCAATTAGTTTTCCTGCTTTTGTCTGTACTTCAAAAAGTGAGGCAAGTTCCCTGCTTTTTTGAATTACAAGTGAACGACCTTTTTCCTCTGCCTGTTTTACCGCTCCGCTTTTTGTCAGAAGTTCGATTGCCTGTTCTACTGCCGGGCTTTCGATTCCTTCGTTTTTTGCCTGCGTAAAGAGTGAAGAAAGCGTTTTTTCGTCCTGTGGATTTTGCTGCAGGTGAAGGAGAACCGGGAGAGATTTTTTGCCTTCAACGATGTCGTCTCCGCGTTTTTTGCCGGGATTGCCTGTCGTAAGGTTTTTTACGTCGTCTATAATCTGAAAACCGACCCCGATATCCTGGGCGATTCTGCCTGCAAGTTCAACTTCCGCGTCTGTTCCGCCACCCGCAAGGATTCCGAGCTTTACGGCTAAGCGTGCGAGCGTGCCTGTCTTGTTGCGCACCATCGCCGTGTATTCTTCGGTTGAAGGAATCAAATCAGGATTTCTGTGCCATTTTATGTCCATCGCCTGACCTAAGTGCAGAAGGCGGAGTTCATTTAAGAAAAGTTCGTAAAGACGCAGTTTTGTCGAAGCGTCCGCGTCTAAGTTTTTTACGGCAGTCGCCGCTTCAAAGTACAGCCAGCTTCCGGCATTGATTGCTACGTCCATTCCGTATGTGATGTGGGCGCATGGTTTTCCGCGCCGTGTGTCTGCTCCGTCCTCTATGTCGTCGTGAATGAGGCTTGCGGTGTGTGCAAATTCAACGAGGGAAGTGAGGGCGTATGCTTTTTCGATGGAAGAATCATTTTTTTTAGCTTCTTTTGCCATTTCTGCGCACAAAACTAAAAGCAACGGACGCCACCGTTTGCCGCCGAGTGAAACAAGATGAGCGCAAGGTTCTGTCAGAACGCTGATGTGGCTCTGATTTATGCATGAATCAATATTGCCGAAAGAAAGATTTTTCCAGCTGTCGTTGAGGTTTGCCGGAAGAAAATTTTTGAGTGTCTGTTCAATTTTTTCTAAACGCTGTGTAAATTCACTGTTCATATTCCGTAGTATACTCCAAAAG
>CAVJKK010000040.1:0-8852 GCA_963649855.1 Anaerovoracaceae bacterium | reverse complement strand
ATCCCTTACCGCTCCGCCGACAATGTAAGTGTCAAAACCGCATTCTTTCAAATGAGTAACGACCCTCAAGCAGTCAGAATCGATTTTGTCTAAAGGAATATTATGTTCGCTCTTAGTATAAATAGTGGCAGTTCTGACAGGATTGCCACGTCCGTCTTTGGAATATCTGTATAACACAATGAGTTATCATAACAAATTGAAAACTTCTGCTCAAGTTTGATACAATGACCGCACTCTTTTATGTGCCCTGTACTCAATTGATTCAACGGGAGTTTTTATTATGAAAGGAATTATTCTTGCCGGCGGAAGCGGAAACCGCCTTTATCCATTGACAAAAGCAGTAAGCAAACAGATTCTTCCGGTTTATGACAAACCGATGATTTATTATCCTTTGAGCTGTCTTATGCTCGCAGGAATCCGTGAAGTTTTAATTATTTCAATTCCAAGGGATCTGCCGGTTTTTAAAGAACTTTTTAAGGACGGCTCGCAGCTTGGAATGAAATTTGAATACGCAGTTCAGGAAAAGCCTCGCGGACTTGCCGATGCGTTTATTGTAGGAAAAGATTTTATCGGAAATGACAGCGTGTCTCTTGTTCTGGGAGACAACATTTTTTACGGTCAGAGTTTTTCAGAAAGCCTTTCAAATGCCCGAAAGCGCGTAGAAAACGAAGGCGGCGCAACGATTTTCGGTTATTTTGTAAAAGATCCGACAGCGTACGGCGTAGTAGAATTCGACAAAACGGGTAAGGCTCTTGGAATCGAAGAAAAGCCTGCAAATCCGAAATCAAATTATGCAGTTCCGGGACTTTATTTTTATGATAATTCAGTCGTAAAAATTGAGGAGAACGTAAAACCTTCAGCACGCGGTGAAATTGAAATTACATCGGTAAATAACGAATATCTTGCAAATGGAAAGCTCAACGTTGAGATTTTAGGACGAGGTTTTGCCTGGCTTGACACCGGCACATACGAAGGACTTTCAGAAGCCGGAAATTTCATCGAAACAATCCAGAAACGGCAGGGAATGTACGTTGCCTGCATCGAAGAAATTGCCTTCAGCAACGGCTGGATTTCAAGAGAAAAACTCCTTGAGACGGCTTCAGGCTACAAAACTGATTACGGAACTTACTTAAAATACATTGCGGAGAATTTTTAATGTCATTTGAGTTCAAAAAATGTCCGGTTGAAGGACTGTGGAAAATTCAGCCAGAAGTTTTCGGAGACGCACGCGGATACTTTGCAGAAGTCTATTCCGAAGCAGACTTTTTTAAGGCGGGGCTGACCATGCACTTTGTTCAGGACAATCAGAGTGCAAGCAAAGGCGGTGTACTCCGCGGGCTTCACTGGCAGACAGAACATCCGCAGGGAAAATTAGTACGCGCACTTGAAGGCAAAGTTTACGACGTTGCAGTCGACCTTCGCTCAGACTCTCCGACTTTCGGAAAATATTACGGCGTAATCCTTGATTCACAGAAAAACAATATGTTTTACATTCCGGAAGGATTTGCACACGGATTCTATGTAATCAGCGATTTTGCAGTTTTCACCTATAAATGCACGGACTTCTATCATCCGGAAGACGAAGCAGGCCTCATGTGGAACGACAGGACAGTAAACATCGACTGGAAAAGCATCTGCGGTGACGTCGCTCCCCTTTTAAGTGAAAAAGATTCCAGGCATCCTGCATTTGACCCGGAACGCAAGTATTTTGACATAAACGGAAAATGGATCGGCGGCAAATGGAGTGAAAATAAATAATGCTCTGGGTTATCGGCTGTAAAGGAATGCTCGGAAGCCAGCTCTGCGAACTTCTTGATTCATACGGAATTGAGTACACTGGAACCGGAAGCGAAGTTGACGTTACCGCTTTTGAAGTTCTCGACGCGTTTGCAGAAAAATCATTTGCTGGAAAGAAAGTTGACTTCATCGTAAACTGCTCGGCATATACGGCAGTAGACAAGGCTGAAGACGAAAGCGCGCCTGCAGAAAAAATCAATTCCACCGGCGCGCTGAATATTGCAAAGGTTGCCGAGAAACTTGACTGCCCGCTCATCCACATAAGCACCGATTACGTTTTTGACGGCTGTGCAGCAGAACCTGTAAAAGAAAACGCGCCTAAAAATCCCCAGAGTGTCTATGGCAGGACGAAAGCCATGGGCGAAGACAACATAATCAGGACAATTTCAAAATACTACATTTTAAGAACCGCCTGGCTTTACGGTTTTAACGGAAAAAATTTCGTCTACACGATGACAAGGGCAATGCAAACCAGAAAAAGCGTAAAAGTTGTCTGCGATCAGAGGGGCACCCCAACAAACTGTTCGACCTTATGCCGGGTGATTCTTGCGCTGATTCAAAAGAAAAATGCAGCGTACGGCGTATACCATGTAACGGATTCAGGCGAAACAACGTGGTTCGACTTCTGCCGGGAAATCTACAGGCTCGGCACAAAATATTCAAGAATTACAAACAGCTGCACAATCAACAGCTGCACGACTGACGAATATCCCGTAAAGGCAAAACGCCCAGCGTACAGCGTCCTTGATACAGCAAAGATTCAAAATGAATTAAAAATCAAACTGCCCGACTGGAAAGATTCCCTCGAGGATTTCATAAAAAACAGCAGATTTGAAACAATACAGGAGATTTATAAAAATGCGTAAATTGAAAAACGTGCTTGTTACAGGCGGAGCCGGCTTCATCGGTTCAAACTTCATCCACTATCTGTTCGGAAAATCAACGAGCGGAGCAGAAGCCTTTGAAGACGCAAATTTTACCGGAAGAATCATCAACGTTGACTGCCTTACATACGCAGGAAACGGCGAAACACTCGAAGACATCGACCGTGAATTCGGTTCAGGCGTAAAAGACGAAAGCCGCCGCCGCTATTTTTTTGAAAAAGTAAACATCTGCGACCGCGCCGAAATAGAAAGAATCTTCAGACAGTATGAAATCGATACAGTCGTTCACTTTGCGGCAGAAAGCCACGTTGACCGCTCAATCTTAGGACCGGAAACATTCATTAAGACAAATATTTTCGGCACATACACGCTTCTGGACGTCGCAAGAAACTACTGGGGAGTAAGCCTCGACAGTCCCCGCGATGATGTCCTTTTTCATCATATTTCAACAGACGAAGTTTACGGCTCACTCGGACCGACGGGCTATTTTACGGAAACAACAGCCTATGACCCGCGCTCTCCGTATTCTTCAAGCAAGGCATCAAGCGATCATCTTGTAATGGCTTATCACCACACTTACGGACTTCCGGTCACGCTTTCAAACTGTACGAATAACTACGGACCGTACCAGTTCCCGGAAAAGTTAATTCCGCTGATGATTCTCAACATGCAGAACAGAAAAAATCTTCCGGTTTACGGTGAAGGCACGAACATCCGCGACTGGATTTACGTAGAAGACCACAACCGCGCAGTATGGCTCATCCTCAGGAACGGAAAGACGGGTGAAAAATACAACATCGGCGGCGAAAACGAATGGCAGAACATCAGGCTGCTCAGCAAACTGATTGAACTTACCGCAAAAGAAACCGGAATGCCGGAAGAAGAAATCAAAAAAACGATCACTCACGTAAAGGACAGACCGGGACACGACCAGCGCTACGCAATCGACTGCACGAAAATCAAGAAGGAACTCGGCTGGGAACGCAAAATGTCTTTTGAACAGGGACTTCTGCTTACGGTAAAATGGAATCTGACCAATAAAGAGTGGATAAACCACATCCTTTCAGGCGAATACCTCAACCGGGTAGAAAAAAACTATTCAGACCGAACTTCGAGTTTTTTACAATAAATTCAAATAGCCTCTCGCCAAAAACCTGCCACGAGCCGCGTGGTTGAGCAAAGCTCAAGACGCGTCTGTGTCAGAACTTTGGCTACGGCTATTTGACATTAAAACTATTTAGTCTGATGTCGAGTTTTTGAATTATTGTATAAATTGTCAAAAAAAGGCGTAGGTAAACACGGTGGTTGAGCCTGTCGAAACCACCAGATTTAATATACGCTTGATTTCGACGGGCTCAATCGGCGCAATGATGACAGAACCGACCGAGAGCCTTTTTTAGACGATTAATTTTAAAAACTCGAAATTAGGGTTATTCAAAAAGATAAGGAAAATTAAAGGCACGGGGATTTTCCGTACGTGCAAACAATCATAAAAAATGGTAGAATGACGGCATGTGTTTCAGAAAAACGTTTTTTGCGCTGTTTCTTGTTCTTTTTGCCGGGGTTGCCGGCTTTTCTCAGTCTGTTTCCCGGCCGATTGCGGATATGGTGAGCGCGAAGGCTGTTTCAACAAATAAAATCAAGGTTTCGTGGAAGCTCCAGAAGTCTCCCGACGTTGCATCTGTCCTCATCTACAAAAATACGGAGCCCTTTTCAGCCGCAACGATTGAATCTTCTTCCCCCGTTGCAAGCATTTCGCCGGAAGTCTTTCAGTACATAGACACCGTAAAAGATTTCAATGAATATTATTATGCAGTCCTTGCAAAACTGAAGGACGGTTCTGTCTATAAAATCATCCTGCCGTCGATAAATGCGACCGTAAAAGGCGTGAAAGTCGAACGCCCTGCAACCGTGCCTGAAAAATCGGACGAGCAGATTGAACGGGAAAAACCGAAAATCTACACGGACGGAACGATGAGGGAACGCCCCCTTCCGTACATCGACCTGATTGAAGATTTTGAAAAAAAGCCGAATCAGTTAAAACCGGAAGTAATCGAAGCGGGAAGAAAGCTGGCAGAAGGCGAACGGCTGCCGGAAGAAAAACTGCTTCCACATTATTTTGATGAAGATTTAGTTTCCCCTGCCGGCGGAGACGACTATTACCTTTTCGACATTTTAAAGACGTACTTTGTCAAAAAGAACTACAAGGCGGCTGTCCCTGCCCTTCAGAAATTCTTAAGCATAAACAGAAGCGAACACACGACAAACCGCGCGGTCTTCTACCTTGCCGAAGCGCAGTATTTTCTCGGGAATTACAGGCACGCCCTGAGCATGTTCCTTTTTGTTGAAGACGCATACCCCGTTCTGTGCAAAAAATGGATTAACTCCACGCTGGATTTTTACACCCTTCCGTCTGACTGAGCGCCTTTTTGACTTATGAAATTATTTCACGAGCCGTTTTAGTGTCTTTTTGCGTTATGAAATTATTTCACGAGCCGTTTTAGTGTCTTTTCACGTTATGAAATTATTTCACGAGCCTTTCTGGAGTCTTTTTGCCTTATGAAATTATTTCACGACTCATTCTGGAGTCTTTTTGACTTATGAAATAATTTCACGAGCCGTTTTAGTGTCTTTTTGCGTTATGAAATTATTTCACGAGCCGTTTTAGTGTCTTTTCACGTTATGAAATTATTTCACGAGCCGTTTTGGAGTCTTTTTGCGTTATGAAATAATTTCACGACTCATTCTGGAGTCTTTTTGCCTTATGAAATTATTTCACGCACTGCTAATAGATTTTTCTGATTAAATCCATGAAGACCGGCGTTTTTATCAGGCCTAAATCTTCGGCGCTGAGTTTTTCCGTGCGGGTGCTCAGGCTGTTGCCGTTCTGATCGGCTGCAGGATTTGTGTCTGCGACTGCCGTGCCGGAAGGCACTGTCTTTACGAGCACTTCGTCTCCGATATTTACGCGGTCGTAAAAGCTTTTCTGCGTCAAAGTTCCCTGCGAAATCTCTTCCCCCGTCGCATCAATTACAATCTGTCCGAGTGAAAACTTTTCGTCAAAAACAACGCCGGGTCCGATGTCCGTCGTACGGATGTTTCCTTTTTTGATGACGTCAAGGACTGTTCCTTTTTCAAGCCCCTCCGTTTTTCCCATGTCAACAAGGATTTCACTGCCGTTTCTTGCAAGGATTTTTCCGCGCGCAGGAAGAATATCCAGCAGCGCACGCCTGAAAGAACGAAGAACCGAAGCAAAGCGGTCGTTTCCCGTCCTGAAAAGGCTGAAACCTGCCGTCTGCGTGCCGTTTCTTCCGTTGTAAACGACTGCGTCAAGGCTTACTTCGCGCTCTGATTCTTCATAGTCCAGCATCACAAAATAGTCCTGACCGTTTTTCCGTGCAAGTGAAAATGCCTGTGCAAAATTTGAAACGGGATTTTTTTCAACGTTGACTGCCGTAACCGCAACGCCGTTAAAACATTCTTTCGCCATTTCTGCGGCAATCTCTTCTGCGCCGGGATGAAAAAGCTGCACGTTCGATTTTGTGTAATAAAAACCGATGTTCCAGCGGGTTTTGTCAAGGTAAAACGGCTCAACGCCCCATTTTGAAGCAAGCGAATATTTTTCAAGCGAAGTCAGGGCGTCAATCGTGTCGTTTGTCTTTGTATACTGATATTTTTCTTCTTCGGAAAGGGAGGCTTCATCAACCTTTGAAGTATTTTTTATGAAATTCAGCTGATTTAAATAAAGTTCATTCAGACCGGTTTTATAGATTTCCGCCGCAAACTCGCTTCTCGCCTGGTAATTCTGCGGGTCGATTTTCAGTGCACGCTGATATTCATAGCGCGCCTGTTCTCCCTTGAAAAGCCTTGAATATTCCCGCGCCTTTAAAATATGAAATTCCGCCCACTGACTGCGCCTTTCATCTTCAATCGGAAAAGTCTTGTCAACCACGAGCTCAAGCGACGACCTTATGATTTCGTCCGTCGGGTCAATTCCAAGTGCAACCGCCCAGTTTTCTACCGCGTCTTCATTTTTTCCCTGTGTCTTTAGCGCAAGTCCCTTTAAATACCACGCGCTGAGCGTATTCCGGTCCTTGCTGATTAAAAAATCACAGATGTCGGTCACGCTGTCGTATTTTTCCTGCTCATACAGAAGCGAAGAAAGAAGGATATAGCCTTCAGTAAAGTCCGGCTTTAACTGCAGCGCAGCCCTCACCCGCCTTTCTGCGTCTTTATAGTTTCCGCTTTTTGCTGCCAGATACGCCGCGAGGTAATGGACTTCCGCTTCCGTTGAATGATATTTGAGCGCCTGCCGGATGTAGTTTTCAGACAGAGCGTCCCTGCCGTTTTCTGAGGCAAGAACTGCCAGCGAAAGAAGAGCCTTGCGGTTTGAGCCCTGCATTTTGAGGGCATCAAGATAAAAATTTTCTGCCCGGTCGTAACTTCCGTTAAAAAGTTCAATTTCAGCAAGCCCGAAACGCGCATTTACGTCGTTGGGATAGTCAAGAAGAATTTTACTGAAAATATCTTTCGCCTCTTCAAGCCGGTGGAGCGAAATGCAGCACATTCCTTCAAGATTCAGGACGTCGGTTCTGTCACGGAGGAATTTTTTCGCAGATTCAAGGTATGTAAGGCAGAGAGCAAAATCGTTCAGTTCGTAAGTTGATTTTGCAAGTTCATACCACGCTTCGCCGTAAGACGGATTTTCGTGGAGCGCCTGCTGGAATTCTTCACCTGCAGAATACCAGTCATGCTCCGCCTGAAAATTCATGCCTTTTCTGTAATGGGCAAGCGCGGAAGATGCAGAATCCTGCGCAAATCCGCAGAAAATTTCAAAAGCGGCTAAAAGCGTTAATATGATTTTTTTCATTTTCCCCCACCCATTACAGTTTTTTTCTTCAAAAAGGCTTCAGGTCAGATTCACCCTCAGACTTTATTCTTTCTTCTGTTCTGTTTCCGCTTCACACTCAGATTTTTTTATGACTTTGATTAAGTTGACGCGGTGTCCTTCCATATCCTGAACGATGAATTCAAAGTTGCCCCAGCTGATTTTTTCGTACTTTACCGGGATTCTTCCGAACAGATCAAGGACAAAGCCGCCGAGCGTGTCAAAATCTTCCGTCGGGAAGGTTGAATCTATGTTTTCGTTCAGGTCATCAAGGTTGACTCTTGCGTCACAGAGCCAGATCTGGTTTCCGATTGCAAGGATGTCTTCCCTTTCGTTGTCAAATTCGTCCTGAATGTCGCCGACGATTTCTTCAATGATGTCTTCCATGCAGACAACACCGCTCACGCCGCCGTATTCATCAACCGCAATCGCAATGTGAAGGTGACGCCGCTTGAACTCGCGCAGAAGTCCGTCGATTTTTTTTGATTCCGGAACAAAATATGCCTTGCGCACGAGTTTTTCCAGATCGATTTCCTGTTTTTTTGAAATGATGGCAAGAAGATCCTTTACGTAAAGGATGCCTAAAACGTTGTCAATTGATTCTGAATAAACCGGGAATCTTGAATGTCCGCTTTCTGCAATTTTTGCAAGCAGCTCTTCTTCCGGTGTGTCAATTGAAAGAAAATCAACGTCAATGCGTGGAATCATAACTTCCTTTACGGAAGTTTCTGACAGATCTTCGATTCCCTTAATCATGTCTTTTTTTTCTTCGATTAAACTTAAATTGTCCTGATTTTCTGCCCGCTCAGACGACTTTCTGGAACCGTCCTTCTGCGGGCCCATACTGTGAGGATCCTCATCTTTTTTCTTAGAAAAATTAAAAATGCTCATATTTTTCCTTGTATGTTTTAATATCCGGCTTTCATGCGAAATCCGTAAAATACCTTTTTTATAAACGATAAATCATTCTGAATCAATCTGTAAAACCTAAATCAGGCTGAAACCTGCAAAAGTTTTCAACAGTTCTTCCTGTTTCTTCAGCATTTCACATTCTGCTTCAACGTCCGCCTCAACGTGTTCTTCGCCGTGATCCATGCCGTTTAAGTGAAGCGTTCCGTGAATCAAAAGGCGCTTTAATTCTTCGTTCTGGCTCACGTTAAAATATTCAGCGTTTTTCGGGAGCGTATCGAGCGAAATTATCATGTCGCCGGCGCTCAGCCATTTTTCGCCTTTTTCGTCCGTGTATTCTTCGCCGTTTTCAAACGAGAGAATGTCTGTCGGGC
>CAVJKK010000039.1:0-8988 GCA_963649855.1 Anaerovoracaceae bacterium | reverse complement strand
CAGTTCAGGGACTGGCCGCCTGCAATCGCTGCCTACAACTGCGGAGCAGGTGCGATGAAAAAAATACTTTCAAAGTCAAAGCAGAAAACCTTCTGGTACATCGCAGAAAACTCACTTCTGCGCGATCAGAGCGTTCAGTACGTGCCGAAACTTCTCGCGATTGCGCTTCTGGCTGAAAACGGCAGCGCTTACGGTCTGGAACTGCCGGAAATTACTGTTTCCACGCGCTACGCTGAGTTCGACTACGTCACCACGGTGGAAGCAATCTCCCTTGCACGGCTTTCGTCAGAATTAAAGATGGAACCTTCGATTCTTCAGAAACTCAATCCTTCGCTTTTAAAAAATGCAACTCCTCCCGGCGAAAAATACGAACTTCGGCTTCCAAGCGGCATGAAACAAAGTGCACTGATTGCGCTCGCTCAAATCACGGCGCGCTCTGAAGGCACGGTTCACACGGTGCAGAAAGGGGAAACACTGTGGTCAATTTCAAGAAAATACGGAATCAGCGTTAAAGAACTGCGGGATAAAAACGGACTTGCAGAAGATGAAGTGCTTAAAACAGGCAAAAAACTTTACATCAAGTGAAAATGTGCCGAAAATTCATAACAGGAGAACTAAATTGAATAAATCTCTTTCGCTTTCTGCATTGTTTTTTTTATTCTCTGTGGCACTTTTTGCCCAGCACGGCGACATGCAGAGTACAAGCAGCATTGACTGGACTTGCAACACGTTCACTTCTGCCGTAACGCTCGATATGGAAAAGGCAGGAATCCAGATGCCTGCCGGCAAAATGACCGCCGTAAACCGCATCAAAAGCGAAATGCCGGACCTCGTAAAAGAACCTCTTCTTTCACTTTTAGCAGACAGTTCAACTCAGCTTGCAGACCTTGTCTTAAGCGACGACATCACCCTCGAACAGATAACACAGATTGTTGACGGTTCAAAGAAAACTCCGGGCATTTTCGTTGATTCAAGTTCCACCTTAAAAATCGAAAGCACAGTCAACACGCTCAACATTTCTTCACTTTTAATCCGCCACAAGACGCCGTACAAAACTCCACGCCCGCTCGAAACAACGGCAAGTCGCGTCTACACGGGAATCATAATCGACGCACGCGGCGCACTCGACGTACACGGCGAATTTACGAAAGACGAAGCAAAACCATGTTTTTTCCCGAAAATCTGGGACGAAACGATGACTTTAATCTACGAACGCAACATGGGAGACCCGCAGGCAGAAAGCGCGGACGGCTTTGTTCACTACGACTGGCGGGAAGATGAAACAAACTACAGCGAAAGAATCGGTCTTGATCCGCTCTACATCAGCGCACGCAAAGTGTTCGGCAGATTCCGCACGGACCCGATAATTTCAAGAAAAGACGCCCTCAAAATCTTAAGCGTACCCGAAAACGTTGAACTTTTAAGGCAGGGAAAAGTCGTAATTCTTCTCGATAAGAAAAACTTAGTTGCAGACATCGCAGTTCCAGAAAAAGACGGACAGTACTACGCCGCAATCAAAGATTTAAAGCAGTTTTTATTTTCACCGGAGGATGCGCCGATTGTACAGGACACGGCGCGGGGAATTCAGATTCTCTACGATTTGAAATTTGTAGCCGACAGCCCTGAACTTCTGCAGAGCGAACTTTCGAAAGTGAAAAACCTTGCCGAAAGTCTCAAAAAAATCAACATCGACAACGCATACACGATTCTTGTTGAAGGACACACCGCAGACGTAAACAAGCCGGAAGGTCAGATGCGTCTGAGCGTGCAGAGAACGCAGACAATCATAAATGAACTGGTTAAAAACGGACTCGACCGCAGCATCTTCTCATACCGCGGATACGGCGGAACGCAGCCGGTAGCAGAAAACACGACGCCGGAAGGACGCGCACAGAACAGGCGCGTAATAATCACGGCGCGCCCGAAGGCAACGTACATACAGCGAAATTAAGATTTTTTCAGCATTTCTGCGAGGGCGCACACGCCTTCTACCATCGCCTTGTGCTCTTCCGGAGCGATTCTTGCGTAAAGGGTTTCCGGGGTGTCGCCGGGCAAGACGGGAACTTTTTTCTGTACTAAGATTTTTCCCGTATCGCAGCCGCTGTCCACGAGGTGAACGGTACAGCCGGATTCCTTTTCGCCTGCCGCAAGCACTGCTTCGTGAACGTTATGCCCCCACATTCCCACACCACCGAATTTCGGAAGAAGAGCCGGGTGCAGGTTTACGATTCTTCCTGAATATTCTTCGATAATCTTTCCTGACAGAACGGTGAGCCAGCCTGCGAGAACGATTGCATCACAGCCGGCGCATTTTGCAGCCTTAAGCGCAGCGTCAGAAACTGCAATACGCTTTTCTTCCTTTGAAGCAAGTTTTGCCTTTTCTTCGCCCATGACCGCATACGGCGAAACAATTTCCGTCGCAATTCCGGCTTTCTGAGCGCGTTCAAGGGCAAACGCCTTTTTAGTGTCCGCAATTACAACCTGAATCTTATACGGACAGTCCTTTACCGCTCTTTCGTAGTCAATCAGAGCCTGAAGGTTCGTCCCGCCGCCACTTACTAAAACTGCAATTTTCATTTTATTTATTCCTCTGTGTTTTCAATTCCTTCAATCATTTTCCGCCCCCACCATTCGCACAGTTCTTCATAAGCCTGACTGTAAAGTTCCGGAACTACCATTGCCCTAAGCTGGTCAAGGTTATTCTTTGCATAGAAACGGCACTCCGCCTTTATGCACTCTTTCTGTTCTTCCGTGATTTCTGACTTTAACTCATCGTCTTCTTCAACTGCGCTTAAGATAATAGTAAAAACGCCTGCCGTTGAACAGACTTTTTTCCATTCTTCGATTGAACTGATTTTTTTACTGGAAGAAATTCCCGTGTTGACGGAATAATTATAGACTTTCTGCTCAATTCCTTCGTAACTGCGGGCAAAAAAGGTGATGAAAAAAGACGCAAGAAAATCTTCCGCAAGGACGCAGTACACGAAAGGAATTTTTCCGTATGCCTTCAGGAGAAGTTCGCGGTCAAAGAGTTTACCCCACAAAAAACCGCAGAAACTTTTCTTTACTAAAAACTCTTCAAAAATCTGACTGCCGGAAAGGCTGCCGTTAAAGACAAGACCGGCTCTCTTCCTTATCTTTTCAATGCGTCCGTAACTCAGCTGAATATCTGCGCTGCCGTTCACGCAGACTTCTGTCGCGCCGTGTACGATCTGAACGTTCTTTTCTTTTGCCGTGTTCCACAGAGCCTTTATTGCACCGGGCGGAAGGGTATCGTCGCTGTCTAAAAACATTACGTATTCGCCGTCGGAAGCGTAAAGCGCCGTTCTGCGGGCTTCCGTAAGCCCGCAGTTTTTTCCGTGTTTTATGAACTTAAGTTCAATGGCTCGTCCCTTGCACTGCTTTTTGAAAGCCTTAAGGATTTTCTGAACGCATTTTTCGTTCTGTTTTTTCTCCAGTCCGTCGTTTTCATCTTCAACGACGACAATCTGAATGCCATCAAAATCCTGCCCTGCAATGCCCGCAAGGCAGTCTGCCAGAAAGTCCTTTGTACCACAGACCGGCACGCAGACACTCACTTTTACGGAAAGGTTTTTCATGCGCTAGTTTTCAGTCTGCCAGTACGAACCGCTCGCTTCCTGCTCAATCGTAATGCTTTTTTTCTGCGAGAGGGATTTTTCTGCAATATCGTACTCAAAGACAGCGTCTTTATTCTTTGCTTTTCCGTACTTCAAGGTGTCGTTTTTAGCATCTCCGTCCGTAATGGTAAAGCCGTTATCTGCAATTATGAGTTTTTTAGGCATTACGCAGGCAAAGTAAACCGGACCATAGAAGTTTGTTTCGCTTTCTCCCGGACCGTAGTAGTTTCCGTTTAAATAACCATCGTACTGGTATTGAGCGTAACTGAACTTACCCCCCGCAGTTGCAAGCCCGATCAGAGTATCTGACATTTTTTTCGTATTAAGGTCGACTTCAATAAGTGCACCGCGGCTGTATGCGTCTGTATTGTCAGCAGCAGGGCAGTAGACCTGTCTTGTGAGCACATAGAGCGTGTCCGGGTAGTTGCCGCAGCCGTCGCCAATCATAAGGTCTGTAATACCCTCAAAGCCCGACTTTTCTGTCAGCCAGCTGCTGCCCAGCAGTTTTGGAGCATAATCAGACAGCAAAAGCACGGTCGTCAATGAGCCTGCATTCATGGTTACAGTCGAATTATCAACGTCAACCGCAAACTCTGCACCCACAACATAACCGCTGCTTGTTGCAAGGTAAACCTTATTGCCGTAAACGGCAATCTTAGAGAACGTAGAGCCGACGATCGTCTGCAAAGCCTCAGGCACGCTTACCGTTACGCCATCACCGATTGCTGTAAAGCTGTCTGAAGTTTCCCGATAAGGCAGGATTGTCGTTGTCGATACTTCTGCGTTTGTAGTACCCATAAAGTAAACGATTTTGTTTACGACGTCATAGCAGATATCCGGATTAGACCAGCTGCTGCTACTCAACGTTACAGTTTTCGCCGCAGTGGCAGAGTATGTGTCGTCTAAATTTTTTGTGTATTTATAGATTGTACCGCTGTAATAAGCATACAGACTGCCGTCCTGCCCAAAGGTAAAGCAGCCTTGATAGAAGTAGAAGTTTGACTTCAGGGTACTGGCTTCACTATCTTCATCACTATAATCTATTGCTGAAAGTTTTGCGTTGATGTCAACATAAACCGCCTGCGTTGAGTAGTCTGGCGTAAGCGTAAGATTTTCTTCAAGATAATACCACTTGCCGTCAAGCTTACAGTAGCAGGTAACCGTGTTGGTTGTGCTGTCGTCTGTTTTTATCGGAGAATTCTCAGCGTTCGGCGTTATTTTTCCGTCACCGATGATACTGCCATTTACAGCCCACACGCACTCATCCGGTTCGGTGCTGCAGCCCGTCAGTTTAAACGTAACTTCTGTCGTGCGGTATGGAAGTTCGCCGTCCGTAAAGGTGCTGCCAGTTGCAGAATCGTACACCACAATCGAGGCCTCAGCTTCCTGGCGGTTGAGCGAAGTCTGAGGTTTTACATAAAGACTGCAGATTGTTCCCCTGTCACCATCCGTTGCGGCTGCACCCGTCTCATATACTTCCCAGTCTGATAATTCTTTGCCGTCGCTGTCGAGAAGTTTTGCTCTGACTGTTCCACTGGTATCCGTAAGGTTTGAGGTATAGCCCGTCAGAACCGGGGTCTGGATGTATGCGCCCAGGTTGTCGCTGCCGTCAAGGGCAAGGAGCTTAAAGCCAAGCGAGTCATTCTCACCTGACAGAGTTACAGAGCCTGCCTCGATGTTTACGCCGTTTTTGAGGGTAAGCACTGTTCCGGAACTTGTAAGGGCTATATTCGCATTAAGGGTTTCGCCCGCAGTGCTACTGGTGAGCGTAAGGGAACTTACAATGGCTACAGTTGCGGTGTAGCCACCGCCCTCAGTATTCTCTTCTGTCGTAATATTCAGAAGTTCGCTTTTATAGGAATCCTGCAGTTTAAAAGTAAACGCGTGGGTTGTGCTCCGTGCTGCATTTACAAGGTTTTCAATCAGGTCAACGTCAACTTCCGGCTCTTCGTCGTCTGCCATCACAAAGTCCACTTCTGCAAAGTCCGGAAGGCTATCTGCCATTTTTTCAAGCATGACAGAAAGATTTGCCTTTGAAGCCTTTGAAAGTCCGTTGTTCGTGCTGTATTCGTCTGAAGATTTGTTCGTTACGTAATATTTTTTTACGCGGGCACAGCAGAGTTCAACGCTGCTGGCAGTCGTAGTCGTGCCATAGCCTATCTGAATGTTCGAGTCCTTTACGTAGTAGTGTTCGCCATAAGATTCACCATATTCAAAGGAAAGGGCATACCAGCCCGGAGGAATTGAGTTCCATTTTAAAGTGATGAGACTGTTTTCTGAATCAAACGTAAATGTGTCGGTGCTTTCTTCTTTGCTGGATGTGTCAGAAAGTTCAATCGTTTTAATTCCGTCAGGCGTGCCGAGCGGAGTCAAGACTGCTTTAAAATAGCCCGTAAAAGAGTCTGCGCTAAGGGTAGCCTCTCCATCAAGATTTGAGATACTGAACGTCATCTCAAGGCTGCCGGTAGACGTGTCCGATGCATTTTCATTTTTCGGCACAAGGTGTATTGATTCGCTGACACTTCCCGGAGAAACCTTAAAGTTTTCCAATGTTCCGACCACCTTGCTGTCATTATAAGTACCGCTGATCGTAACGTTGTATGCGCCGGAAGGAACGCTTTCTGCGCTGAGCGTTTTTTTTGTGCTGTCGTATGTAACGTTAAGCCCGCTGTTGCTGCTCGTTTCGTAAACAAGGGTCGTAAAAAGACTTGAATTTGAAACGGGTTCAAAAGTTATGGTCCAGCCCGCAACATTATCCAGACTGTAGTCGCTTCCGAGTGCGTATACGGCACGACCGTAAAAGTCTGAAAGATTAAAGGTTACGCGGTCTCCGCCGGAAGTTTCGTTTTTTTCATTTAAGTCTGCACAGCCGGTCAGAAAAAAGGCACACAGAGCCCCGGCAAGTGCCATAAGTTTTATTTTTTTCATGTTAAGCCCCCTGCTCTTCTTCAATTTTTATGAGGAAAACATATTCTGCCGGTTCAACAGTTTTTCCGGAAGAATCGGTTACCGCACAGGTAAGGCGGTTTTCTTCTCCCTCTGCCATGTTCACGCCGTCTGCTTTTTTAAGGTCAATCGTAATGGAACGGGTTGCGCCAGAAAGTTTTTCGCCATTTAAGTACCAGCTGTAGGTTACTTCGCCGCTGAAACTGTGGTTGCAGGTAAATAAAACCTTAGTGCAATCTAACTGTGGCGAGGCACTTGTATCGTCAAGGGAAGATGTAAGTTCCGAGCCGTTTGCATAGACCGCGTCAATTTTTACGGTTGAAAGGGTTACGTCGCTGGAACCGCGCTTAAGCGTAAGGCTGACGGCATTTTCTCCGGCAGAAAGACGCACGGAAGCACTGCTTTTCTGAGTATAGACGGCAACGCCATCGCAAAGGATGGAAACCCGCACCGTCACTTCTGCATTTGCCGGAAGTCCTTCCAGCGTAAAGTTTTTTGATTCTGCTGATGAAAAATCTGCTTCTGTGAATGAAAAAGATTCCGTAACGGAATAGTCTCCGCTGAGCGTTACCAGAAGAGTAAAGGCTGCAGAAGAGCCCGTGTCCGCAGAATCAGAGTCATTTACTGAGGCTTCGCGGGCAAGGCTTGCAGGCACTTCTATTGAAAGCGATGAAGATGATGAGGTATCGGCACACGAAAACACGAGAAGTGAAGAAAGTATTACCGAAAACACGAAAGAAAAACTTTTTGTCATAAATTCCTCCGGAAAAAAGTCGTTTTTCATGGGGCTGGCTGACACAGAGACAAAAAATCCGTCAGTCAGTCCCCGCCCTTATAACAGGAATTTTAACACAGAGGAATGGAAGTTTCAATTTAGGAAAATATTTTTCAGTTGAAAATCAGTCTTTTTGTAATTTTCCGTTCAGACTTATTCCAGCACGGTTGCTTCGTGCGAGCCTTTCAGTTCGCTGCCGAGGTCGTGGTCTGCTGCCTTTACATAGCCGATTTTATATGCCTTCATGTCCGGAATTCCGAGTTTTTTGTGCACGTCGGTTGAGAATCTTGAAGCATTTTTGTTGAAGTGTTCAACGATTGCGTCTGCATCTTCTTTCTTTACTGCAAGGACAAGTCCGATTCCCATGTTGTAAGTACCCCACATGCCTTCTGCGTCTGCGCCGCGGCGTACGAGTTCGTCAAAGATTGCAGGTTTTTCCCAGCTGTTCTTTTTGATTACGCTCACGAGGTTTGCGCCTTTCTGGTACATTCTCGGTACGTTTTCGTAGAAGCCGCCGCCGGTGATGTGAACCATTCCGTGAATCTTGTCGCCGAACGCTTCGAGTGCGTCCATTACAGGGCGGACGTAAATGCGGGTCGGAGTGAGGAGGGTTTCGCCGATCGGTTTTCCGTTGAAATCTTCGTTAAAGTCTTTTACAAGTTTGCGGACGAGTGAATATCCGTTTGAGTGGCAGCCCGTAGAAGAAAGTCCGACAAGGACATCTCCCGCTTCAATCCTGCTGCCCGTAATCATCTTTTCTTTTTCGCCGAAGCCGACGCCAAAGCCCGCGAGGTCATATTTTCCTTCATCGTAGAAGCCCGGCATTTCGGCAGTTTCGCCACCTAAAAGGGCACAGCCTGCATCAACACAGCCGTCAGCAACGCCTTTTACGAGTTCGCCTGCAACGTGAGCATCAAGTTTTCCGCATGCAACGTAGTCCAGGAAGAACGAAGTCTTTACGCCCGAACACAGAATGTCGTTTACGCTCATTGCAACGCAGTCGATTCCGACAGTGTCATACTTTTTAAGCTGGAAAGCGATGTCAAGTTTCGTCCCGACCCCGTCAGTTCCCGAAACTGCTACAGGGTGCTTCAAGCCTTCAGGAATTTCAAACATTCCGTTAAAACTTCCGAGGTCAGTCAAAAGTCCGGGAATGCGCGTGCGTTTTGCATGAACTTTGTATTCGTTAACAGCGTTGTAACCTTCTTCAACGTCAACACCAGAATCCTTGTAATCGATAGTTGCCATAATTTTTCCTCAATCGTCCCATTGCGGGTCCAAGATTATGCGGAGAGTATAATGATTTTTCCGCCGTGTGTCATTAAGGGCAGAAAGAACATCCGTCATAGTGACAAAAAAATAAGTTATACATGAACAGGGAGATTGTCAGAGCGTGAACAAGGGTATTGTCTACGCACGAACAAGGTGTTTGTTAGTACGTGAACAAAGGTATTGTCAGAGCACGAACAAGGTGTTTGTTAGTACGTGAACAATGGGTTTGCCGGTACATAAAAAAAACAGTGCGGATGTTGATAAGACACCGTTACTAACGTTAATAAGAGACTGTTAAGTAAAAAAAAATGTCAAATAGCCGTAGTCAAAGTTCTGACCACGAGCATATCTTGAAAC
>CAVJKK010000038.1:0-9073 GCA_963649855.1 Anaerovoracaceae bacterium | reverse complement strand
ATGATAATGATAATGCAAATTTAAATGTTAAAGACAATGTAAATTTAAATGTTAAAGACAATGTAAAAGAGAATGTAAAAGAGATACGTGATAATAATAATTATTATCTATCACGTATCCCCTCTTTTTCTGAAATTGTTGAGTACATTTCAAATAAAAATCTTGATGTAGACCCTGCTAAATTTTTTGCGTATTACGAGGAAAAAGGCTGGGAAGTTGTAGACAACTGGCAGAAGGCTCTGCTCGGCTGGGCTAAAAAGCGCGCGGAATGGAAAAAAGAGTCCGCAGAACCAGAAGATGAATACGCAAAATTGTGGTAGGTGAAAAATGTACTCTGACGCTCAACTCAATCTAGAAAAAATTATTGTCGGCACGGGGATTTTTAACCCTAAACTTATCGGCGATGTATACCTCGCCAACGGCTTGACCGCTGAAATGTTTACCGACTACAAAACCCGCACGCTCTACACCGTTCTTTGTGATATGTTCTACAAAAACTTAGAACCAAACCTTGTATCAGTATGCGCGTATCTTGAAAGCATTAAAATGATTTCTGCAATCGGCGCAGAGTTTATTGCTACGCTCGAAAACGATAATCACGCTGCAAACATAGATTTCTACGTAAACAATTTTACTGTTTCGTTTCAGCGCAGAAAGGCAAAACAGATTATTGGTGAAATGCTCTCAGGTTTTGACGATACGACACGCAATCCGGCGGAACTGATTGCACAGCTCTCTGAAAAGCTTGGAGACCTTGTTGACGTATCTAAAAAAACTTCAGTGCTCAATATGGCGGAACTCTGGACATTGCTCTTTAATCACGTCAAGGAAACTCAGAAAAAAATTGACGAGGGCAAAAAATCAACGGGTATTCTTTCCGGCTTTATTTCACTCGATGAAGCAACTGACGGCTTCCAGAACGGTGAACTGACAATAATCGGCGCACGCCCTTCAATCGGTAAGACGTCTTTTGCACTTTCATGCTGTATGAACATCGCAAAAGATACACCGTGCGCTTTTATTTCTCTTGAAACACCAGACCGACAGATTGCAATAAAAACAGCGTCTTTAATTAAAGACATTCCAACCCGTCAGATTAAAACGGCTTTTCTTTCAGAAACTCAGAAAGATAGTCTTTTTGGAAGCGGCGCAGATGAAATTAAAAACAAAAAATTTTATTTAATCGACAGACCGCGCTTACATATTTCTGAACTCAAAAACATTGTACGCACTTTAGTTTTATCCAAAGGCGTAAAAATCATATTTCTCGACTATATCGGACTTGTTGACGCGGGGGACACCGCAATGCCGGTATTTGAAAAACAAAGCATTGTTTCACGTCAATTAAAGAGCTATGCGCGCGAGTTTAATATCCCGGTTGTTGCATTGTGTCAGGTAAACCGCAATGCAGAAAAAGACAATAAAGCGCCGTCACTTGCAGATTTACGGGGCTCAGGTTCAATCGAGCAGGACGCGGATGTAGTTATGTTCTTACACGGTGAGCGCTTTATCGAAAAAGATGAGCAGACAATAGACCGCGATTTGATTATCGCTAAAAACAGAAACGGACAGTGCGGAAGGCAGAAAATTGTATTCCGGAAAAACTTACAGCGTTATGAAAACGCCCCGGAAACAGCTTCAAAAACTTCAAAGAGCACTTCAAAGACAACTTCAAAAAAGACTCAGGAATTTGCACCAAGCGATTGGGCAGAAAATAACTACAGCAATGACGACGGCGCAGTACCGTTTGACATTTTCTAGGAGGGCTTAAATGTTACCGGTTTATTTTACAGTGCACGGTGAAACACCTGCAAAAAAGAACAGCCGCATCACGTTGAGAAACGGGAAATCAATTCCTTCAAAACGCTATACGCAGTGGCACAAAGACGCGGTTTTTGAATTGCGCAGACAAATGGCGGAAATGGACAGAACATTCCCGATTGATACAAGCGTATCAATCACGCTGATTTTCTGTCATTCAGACAACAGGCGCAGAGACAGTGACAACGGCACAAGTTCAATCTTTGACACCCTGCAGGATGCAGGAATATTGAGCGATGACCGCTGGCAGATTATAAGACGCTTTAAGGTTTTGAACGTTAAGGCAGTCGCACCAAAGTGTGAAATTGAAATATCGGAGTGGGCAGAATGAACAACATAGAAAAAAAGAACCTTGCATTCGTTCACTTACTTTATGCAGACGATGAAGCCGACTTTGTGCACTGGTACAAAGTCGCAACTGAAAGAGGCGCGGGGGCAGGTTTATTCAGACAATTAAGAAAACTTGAATTGCAGTTTTGCGAACTGAAAGGGATAAAGCCGGAAGATTTTACCGGGGATATGCTCTTAGAAAGCAACACCAAAGGTTTGTCTCAGCTTTTTATAAATGTCTGCAAAACCTGCGGAAAAAAGTTTTTAGGCGCGTACAGCGCACGCTATTGCAGCAAGGAATGTAAAGCGGCAAGGAATAAACGGTTTGTAAAAACCTGCCCGCTTTGTAAAAAAGAGTTTTCGACATACACAGAAAAGAAAATCTTTTGCTGTAAGAAACACGCATATATCGCCAAAAACAAAGTAAAGGGGATTTTTGAATACGGATATTTCAGTACAAAACTTGACGCCATGGTGGCTATCTGCCCGGTATGCAAAAAAGAACATACGCTGAACAACTTAAAGCAATTCTGTTCAATAGCGTGCAAAAAAATATGGGAAAAGGAGGAAAGAAAATAAATGGGATTTCTGAAAGGTTTAGGGATTGCGTTTTGCGTCTTTGTATTTTTCGAGCTGGTTATGTGCGCAGTAACTATCGCGATTGATTATATCACCGACTCAATCGGCGAGGAGGAAGAATGAGAGCGGAATTAAAAACAAAAAGTTTTTTCAGAACGCAGGATTTGACGGATTTCGTTAATGAACACGGGATAACGCGGGAAAATATCCAGGCGATTATCTGTCACGGCTGTCTGATGCTTTTTTACTGGGAGGTAACAATATGAACTGGCAACTGAAAGAAATAAAAAGCGACACCCGCGCTTATAACGTGGGAGACAGCGATTACAGCAAACACAAGATACAGCCGTGGGACGTCTGGTGTGAATACAAACTAAACCCGTTTGACGCTGACATCGTTAAACGAGTTTTAAGGCACAAAAAGACCGACAGTCGAAAAATGGATTATGAAAAAATAATTCATATCTGCAAGGAGAGAATAAGGCAGATAGACAGCGGCTGTGATGTATGGGCAGAGGAATAAAAAAAATTAAAAGGTTTCTGGGGAAGTAATGCAGTAACCGACCTGCACAAGGCATTGCAAAATCTTTTTAAGTACTTCCCCTGCTTTATTTTTCAGTTGTTAAGAATTACTTAACAACTTACGGAGGAAAATATGAACGGATTTATGATTTTTAGTTTTATTCTGGACATTGTTTTTATTTTTGCCTTAATCATTCTGACAAGGGCAAGTTTATCCCTTAAGGATAAATGCGATAAGAATAAAGAGTTCATTGAATATCTGATTGTCAAATATGGTGAGTTAAAAACTCACTGTGATCGGCTTGAACGGCGTGTTAAGTGCCACAGATTAGAATTAGATAGATTAGAGCGGGAAAAAGGTTCAGACGATGAAACAGCGTTTTGAAACTATCCTGCATTTTTCTATCCTTGCCTTCCTGCTTATTGCTTTAATTCTTTATGTCGCAAAATCGGCTACCGACCTCGACATAAAGAACCTGCAAAAGCAGAAAGCCGCCCTCGAAAAAATAGAAATGCAGGAACGTGTCTTGTATTACAAAACGCTCAACAGCGTCCAGAAAGACAAAGAGCGGATTTATTTCGAGGCACTCAAAGACATTCAGAAACAGATAAATGAGGACTGGTATAAATGACGGAAAAAACTTGCAAAGATTGTGTTTATTACGCGGAAAGCAAACGCTTTTATCACCCTAAATTAAAAAAAGAAACTTATTTTATGATTTGTAAATATGCAAGGCGGTTAAGAACTCGGGCTTATGGTTGCATAATATGTGAGCATTTTGAGCATAAATAGCAACTTTGTTACACTTTTCCTACGCTTTTTTGTTATACTTCTATCTGTGAAAGAATGGCAGACACCTTACAAACCTTCAAAGTGTAATGTCTCGGATTGCCCGGAACTGTTTCCGGACGTTATCGAGTGGGAGCACCAGCAGGCGCAGGCTGAACGTTCTTACTTCCTCGACAACTTACTCACCTACGAAAACCCTAAAAACGATAACGAAAAACTATGCAATCTGCAGGCAGAATTTTTGCGCACTCACTCAAAGAAAGCCGAGGCACAGTTGTGGACAACCTGTTTAGAAGTTGTGCATAAGTTCATAAACCTGGAGCAGAAAGAAAAACACTTTTTTATGAATGAAGAAGACAAACAGGATAAAGCAATCGAAGCCGTGGAATATGTTATGCGCCGTTATATGCGGCACTATAAAACACAGCGCGATAAGGGCAGAATGGACACACAATTCTGGGCAGGTCGCACTTCATTCTTAAACGCGCTTTATGGTGGCGTCAAGCATGCGCTCTACTATGAAGGCGGACAGAAAGAAACAGTAAAGATTGATTATGTCGGCACAATCACCGACGCACTTCAATACAAAGTTGATAAGGACGGAAACGAATGTTGTTAAAGTATTGCGCTGAGGCTGGATGTAAAGCAATCGTACAAAAGGGAACTTCTTACTGTTCACTTCACGCTCAAAGACACCAGCAACAGCAACAGCAAAAGAAAAGCAACTGGAACAATGCAACACGCGCCGGCAACTATCACAGCGCGCAATGGTATGCGCTTAGAACTAAGGTTAAGAAGGCGCACCCATATTGCGCTTATTGCGGCTCAACTCAACGGCTTGAAGTTCACCACGTTAAAAGCGTAAGGCTACACCCGGAACTTCAGTTTGATGAAAGTAATCTGCTTGTTTTGTGTCATAGTTGCCACGCGATACAGACGCGCAGAGAGATAGAGGAAAGGCGCAGGGGGGGGGTATGAAAATGTTTAAAACAGCGGACTTTCACCAACCCCCGCTAGTTCTTGCGCGAGAATGTCAAAAAACTGTCTACAAAAGTAGACACCCCCTAAGGAGCAGACAATGGGCAGACCGAGAAAACCGGTAGAATTAAAAAAACTTGAAGGCACTTTCCGCAAAGACCGCGACGGAGAGCGCGACAGCGTACAGCTGACACTCAACAAAACAACAATGCTACTTCATAAAAAAAGCCTGCCTTGCCCGCGGTCAATCACCGACGATTATGTAATCAAGTACTGGCGCGATTTAACAAAAGCCCTGCTGTCAATTCACGTTTTGAGCGGGGCGGACTTACCGCAGATTGAAATGATGTGCAAAATCTTAGAGCGCATAAGAAAAGTTCAGCGCGATTTAGATACACTTGATAGCGACGATTTAGAAACAGAGGAAATCTTAGAAAAACGCTATCTGAACCTGGTAACGCGCTTTGACGTTCTGGCGTCAAAATATTACGTATCCCCGCAGGCGCGCTCAAAACTCACGCTTGATGAACTCAACGTTGTAAAAACGGGGCAGGACATCGCAAAAGGCGCAGACGCAATCAGCGCGCTTTTAGGGGGCAGAAAATGAAAGACTATAAAGCAATTCTTGAAAAGTATGTTTCCGACATCACCAGCGGGGCAATTCCGGCGGGAATATACACGAAAAAAGCAATAAAGCGGTTTACGTCAGATTTACGGAAATCAAAAAAAGCAGATTTTCAGTATGTCTACAAACAGGAATGTGCAGACGCAATCTGTTCTTTTGCCGAAGCGTTAAAGCCGGGCGATTTAAACGGGCAGAATATTGAACTGTTTCCGTGGCAGGTTTTCTGCCTTTCAATGATTGAAGGGTGGCGGTGGAAGAATGACGAGGAGCGCAAGCGTTTCCGCATGGCATACATTGAAGTCAACAGAAAGAACGGAAAGACAACCGGCTTACTTGAGCCGCTTGTCTTATTCAACTTCCTAAAATATAAGGCGTCAGAAAGTTATCTTGTATCGTCAGACGATATGCTCGCCAAAAAGACATTCAAAGAAATAGCGTTCATGATTGAGGGAAATCCGCAGCTCGACAACGCGTTGAAGTGTCAGAGCCGTGCAATAACATTCCGCGATAAGTCGGAAAGTTCAGCCCTGCAGTTCTATTGCTACGGCGGAAAAGTTCCAGACGGACGGCGCGTCCGTTTTTTCTGTCTCGATGAATACCACTTATTCGGAGACGATAAAATTCTGGACTCTATGTCTATCGGTATGCGCAATAAAAAAGACGCTCAGGGCGTAATGATAACAACGGCGGACACAGATGTTTCAGTCCCATGCTATGAACAGCATTTGAAAACAAAAAAGATTTTGAACGGCTTACAGTCGCAGGAAGATTTTTTTGGAATAATCTACGCTCTGGACGATAACGACGATTATCACAATCCGGCAACGTGGATAAAGGCGAACCCGTCAATGGGTCGCATTATCGATGAAACGGTTATAAAAAGCGACATCGACAACGCGGAACTGACCCCGCATAAAATCCCGGAATTAAAGGCGAAAACTTTCGGAATATGGGGCGGAGGAAGTGAGAAAGGGTGGATGTCGATAGAAACGTGGCAAAAGAATAAAGACATTAAACCCGACTGGAAAGAGTTCGAGGGCTTGTCATGTTTTGGCGGTCTGGACTTGGCGCAGGTTGACGATTTATGCGCGTTTACATTGTGTTTTGAGAAAGGCGGAAAGTATTATTTCAGGCATAAGTTTTACATTCCACAAAAGACGGTGTACGAGCGGTACAGGAAAGAAAACGTCAACTTTATTGCGTGGGTAGAAAACGGAATTATCACGGCAACACCGGGGGAAACGGTAGACTATGGGTTTATCGTCAAAGACATCTTAGACAGCGCGGCGCGGTATAAGATAAAGGGTATCGGCTTCGATAAATGGCAGGCGCGCAATGTGATTGACGGAGTGGAAAGTGAAAGACCGGATATTGCGCTGATTGAAGTAGCACAAAACTTACAGAAATTATCACCGCTCACTAAAGACTATGAAAAGGCAATTAAAGACGGTTTAGTGGTCGACAACAGCCCCGTAATGCTCTGGATGTTAAATAACGTTGAAATCAGACCAGACGCAAACGGCAACTACAAACCAATGAAAAAAAGCAAGGCGTCAAACGCGCACATTGACGGTATTATTTCCGCAATAATGAGTTTTGGAGTACTCAATTCAGACGTTTTCAAGGCAGATGTTCCGGACATAAAGAACTGGTTTTTTTAAAACCGCTCAGAACGTCAAAAACGCCCTTTTTACGCGTGTTTTTAGGCTCGGTCGATACTTTTGTCGATTTAACCCAAAAGACCGCTAAAAAGGGCGTTTTTTTGCGTCTACGGGGCTTTTTAGCGGTGGTTTTAATCGCAATTTTTTAAGATTGCGTTTTTTCCGTAATTTTCAGATACAGTTCTTTTTGAAGCTCGTAAATTTCCGCCATGCTTTCAGGCGTCCAGTAGGTATACCAGTCAGTCATAGAGCCGTCATTGTGTCCGACAACGGCTTTTATTTTAAGGTCAATAACTGCACCATAGCGGGAACTTCTCATAAACGAAATAAAAGCATTTCTCAAAGTGTGCATGGTGATAAAACGGCTTTCACGGTCAATGTTCAAATCGTCGCAAATCCGGCAGAAGTTTTCATAGACACGCCCTTTTTTAATCACCCGGTGATTTTTATCTTCAAAGGCGTATTTTCTGCCACAGTGTTTTTTCAGTTCCATTTCCGGCGGAATTGGCACATAGCGGTTGACGCGCGTTTTTGTCGGCCCTAAACCAAAATGCGGGCTATATGAGTGAATGACATTCAGATAATTGTCGAAAACTTCAGACCGTAAAAGCCCCATAATTTCACCCGTGCGCATACCGGTAACGGCGGCGAGCAGGAAGAACCGGCGGTAACTTTCACAAACCCATTTGTCAGAGTGATAGATAGCGTTCAGCTCGGAAACGGAAAGAAGAACACGGTTTTTGCGCAGGCATTTTCTGAACGTCAGACCCTCGCTCGGAATATCGTCAATCAGACGGTTTTCTTTTGCGCTTTTCATGATGATGTTAAAAACGCTCTGGGCATTGTTGGAAGTTTTAGAACTCCATTTTCTCATCATCCACAAAATCCAGCGTTTAACGTCAGCCGGGGTGATGTCATTTATTGCCCATTCATTCCAGAAAGGCAGAAGCTGATTGCGTAAGAACTTTTTGTAACTCATGACAGTTTCCGGGGCGAGCGGGTGACCGCTGATATTTTTCCAGCGCATGTATTCACTGTCTTTTTCAAAGAAATCTTTACTGAAATCCTTAAAAGAAACAGACGGCTTTTTGAAGTTGCCGTTTCCGCTGGTGATTAAACCGCTCAGGAATAAATTGGTGACATATTCCATAGCCTCGGACTTGGAAGTTTTGCCGGTAGAAACAGGCGTTGAGCGGTTGCCGTTCTTTTTGCGGTACTGATAAAAATAGATTTTTTCACCCGATGAAAGGGTTTTCAAAAATATAGTGAAAGGTTTGCGGATTGCGGGCATAAGAAAACCTCGGAAAACACCCTTTTTGCAAATCCGGAACAAATATAAAGAGGAGCAGATACTACACAGTGATTAAAAGGCTTGTATTTTGCCCGGGAGGGGACTTGAACCCCTATGACATTGCTGTCACTAGGACCTGAACCTAGCGCGTCTGCCAATTCCGCCACCCGGGCGTAAACACGATTGGAATAGTATGGCGAGAATGGCGGATAATGTCAATTCAGTTGACTTGGTTTTCTGTAAAAAAGTCTGAGGTTTTTAATGTCGCCTTTTGATTGTAAGAAATGGAATTGATAAAAACATAAAAAGAAAATACCATAAAAGCGTTTTAAGGAGACTTACTATGGAAAAACAAAATAATCCAAATGATAAGAAAAAATCAAAATTTGATATTGCCTTGCTTGTGTGTCTTTCAATTTCTGTTGCCAGCAATGTTCTGCTGCTCGTTCTGCATATAATTGAACTGGTAAGAGGAT
>CAVJKK010000037.1:0-9360 GCA_963649855.1 Anaerovoracaceae bacterium | reverse complement strand
CCACAAAAATATTTCCGTCTGAACAGGCGATTCCGGTCGGTGCCTTCAAGCCTTCAAAACCTGATTTTTTCCCGCCGAAATAAAAAAGCGCATTTCCGTTTCCGTCAAAAACGTCGATTCTTGAATTTCCAAAGTCCGAAACATAAATGTTGCCGTTTTCGTCCGTTGCAAGATACTGTGGACCCGCAAGATTTCCAAGCCCGATTCCCTTTGTTCCGAACGATTTTACAAAATGACCGTTTCCATCGAATTCGCTCAGGCGGTCGGCAGCAAATTCGCTTACAAGAATGTTTCCACCCGCAAGACGGATGATGTCCATCGGGCGGTCAAAGCCTGCAGCAGGTCCGTTTGTCCGTTCAAAAACGAGCCCGTTGACGTCCATCCGCAGAAGTTCATTTGAACCGTAAGCCACAATCCACACGGAGCCGTCATTGTTCGGCAGAATTGAAACCGGCTGACTGAACACCTGGAGTTTTCCGTCCGCAGACCTTCCCGGATAGCTTCCGCTTTCAGTGTATTTTATGGGCGTATCGTACGAATTGTTTGAAATTCTCCGCTCGCGGACTACTTCAATCTTGTTTTTAAGGAGAAGTCCGCCCCAGCCGTTGTCACTTGCAGTCTGCCACTGCGCAAGGGCAGCACCTTCAAGACCGGAACGGTAATATGCATTTCCGAGCCATTCAAGGATTACGTTTTCTGAAGGCAGGTAAGAAAGTGCCTTTTCAAATTCGAGAATTGCATCGTTGTAAGAGCCGCGGTAATAAGCCTGAACTCCCTTACGGAATTCTTCTTCCGCAAAGCCCGCATTTGCAGAACGCGCACCTGTTGAACTTTTTGCACGAGCTTCTTCACTCGTAAAAACATTATTCTGAGCAGATACGGCAAGGCAGGTAAAAAAAACTGCCGCCGCTAAAGCAGACTTAATCATCTTTTTCATTTTCTATTCCACTTCAACCTGAGCGATTTTCAGGTGCTCTATAATTTCGGCATTCTGAGGACACCGGCTGTGAGCCTGCTTCAGATATTTTTCTGCATCGCTTTTCAAGCCGAGTTTATAGTAAACCCAGCCCACAGAATCCAGACAGGCGGCGGACTGAGGAGCCTTGTCGAGAGCCTTCTTGCAGTAAGAAAGCGCCTTCGTAAGGTCTTTATCCTGACACGCAAGCACGTAGCCCATTCCGTTGAGTGCCGTAGCATTTTCGGGATCTGCATCAATTGATTTTTTATAGTACCCCAGACACTTTTCAATTTCACCCTGCTGCCAGGCAACATAGGCAAGTGAAGCATAGACACTCGCGGGCTTGTATCCGAGTTCAAGAAGTTTGTTCAGTTCAAAATCTGCAAGTTTTTTCTTGCCGACCATGGCATAAATCACCGCAAGAAGATAGCGGCACTGCAGGACGCGAGGACTGTCTTTTTCCGACGTTACGACCTGTTCAAGATACAAAAGCGCATCGTCATAGCGTTCGAGTTTCGCGTAGCACAGCCCGATGTAATAGGCAAGTTCAAGATTGTCAGTTTCGGTATTGTCAGGAAGAGAAATGAAAAAAGTCAGGGCAGCGGTGTAGTCGCCCTTTTTGTAGAGGGAAATTCCTTCAGCCAGAGGTGATGAAGATTCTTTTTTTGACATAAAACAGGCCTCCCGCCCTTACAGTCAGAACTCTCAGAACACAAAATCCGCAAACCGTTCCGCGGAAGATTCAAAATCCACGGGAGCAGCGCGCACTCGCGTAATTGCAACCAGCCCCGAATCCACAGCGTCGTGTTCACTGCAATCAGGACCGTCTGTCGTCAGTTCTCCCCCCAGAAACGTACTTTTCAGAGTACCGTCGTTTTTTTCTTCCAGTTCAATTCTGTCTTTATAGTCACGCGAACAGAGCTTCGTAAACTTTACCGCATCATATTTTTCTGCGGATTTTGCATTCACGCTTACAACGCAGTCTTTTTCATAAAGCGAAATTAGCACGGCAAGATTTTTTTTGACAAAATGCGCCATTCCGCTGTAATTGTAGCCGCCATCAGCATAATCTCCGCCGGGAGACTTTACGCTCAGTGCGATTCCCGGAACTCCGTACAAAACCGCCTGACGCGCAGCCGCAATCGTTCCCGAGTAAATACAGTCCGTTCCCATGTTGGGACCGCGGTTGATTCCGGCAATTACAGCGTCAAACTTTACGTCACCGAACAGGTCGCTTCTCATTGCTCCGATTACGCAGTCCGCAGGATGCCCCGAAGATGTAAACCTGTTTTCCGCAATTTTCGTTACGGTCAGAGGCTCGCGCATTTCAATATGCGAAGAAACGCCCGAACGGTTTGACTCCGGTGCAAGAATGTAAACGTCTGCAACTTCTTCAAGCGCCGCCGCAAGAACCTGAAGTCCTTCTGCGTAAAAGCCGTCATCGTTCGTAAGCAGAACCTTGTATTTATGAGCATTCTGTCCGTTAAGCCTGTTCAATTACCTTAACTCCCCCGGCTGGTTTTACCTCGTAGCAGGAAGGCTTGAAGCCAAAGATTTTTTCGTAGTCGCCAAGCGTTTTTCTGAAAGAGTCTTCGTCAGAACGGTTCAGAATCGTATAGGCAACGCGACCGAAACCTTTGCCGGTAATTCTTCCGCAGGAAACGGGATTTCTTGAATCCTCAGCATTCGGGTTGATTTCCTGCAGACGCTTTAAAATCCAGTCGATTTCAGGGCAGGAAAGTTCATAATCTTCCCGCATGCTCTGATGAGAATGGTTTACCGCCCGCGCAAATCCGCCGAATTCTCCGTTCGTCAGGGCTTTCTGTGCTTCGAGGACGAATTTGTGTTCACGCATGATGCACTGCAACCGTCTTCTCATTTCTTCAGGAGCCGCCGAAAGGACTTCCCGGATTTCGTTCGTGTTGTTTTCGTAAACCCAGCCGCCGTAAACGTTGGATTTTCTGTCTTTCAATTCACCAAGCAGAAGGGCATATTCAGGCTGCTGGATAAGGGATTCATTCCACATCTGGATTCTCGGAACCCTTGAATCCGTAAGAAGGATAACCTTGTCTTCAAAATTAAAGGGAAGCAGGTCCCACGTCATTTTTGCGTAGTCAGTCAGGACAAGAGAGTTTTCTTCGGAATAAATTGCCGTGTAGTAGTCTGCAATGTAATTTTCAATATTGAGGAAAAGCTTGTTGCCACGTTCAATTGCCTGCAAAAGCTGGGCGTCAGAGCAGTTCAGCTTAAAAAGTGAACGGATTGCATACGCAGAAGCGACCTTGATTGCAGTCGTAATTCCGCAGCCGGCAGAAGGAAGGACTTCAGAATAAACGGTAAAGTTCATTCCGGCGACTTCGTATCCGGCAGAAGTGAATCCGTAAATCATCGCCTTGATTGCGTTCGCCCATTTGTCTTCTTTTTTTAATTTTATGGTCGTAAGGCTTGCGTGTTTTCTGTCATTAAGCTGATGAAAATAGAATTTTACGGAAGAATCCTGTCTTTTTGAAACGCAGACGAAAACCGGCAGATTAACAGCCATCGAAAGCGTCTTGTCTTTTGAAAACCAGCAGTGTTCCCCAATAAGATGAAATCTCCCGTTTGCACGGGCAATCACAGGATTCGAGTCCTGATATTCCCGCATGTGCTCTTCACGGGCAAAACTAGCAATATCCATATTCCCCACCGATGTATGGTTTTATTTTTGAACAATATTGCTAAAAAAAACAATATTTATAAAATAGTATTATAATGTCCCCGATTTTACAAGTTTTTTTGTCCCTTTTTTCCGCCGTCGCGCTTTCCATTGCAATACCGAACGAATTTTTCAACCTGGGCTGTCCGCTTGTTTCACTCATTGCCCTCGTTCCGCTCTATCTTGCAGTTGCAGGAGCACGCAGTTATAAAGCCGCGTTCTGGCTCTGCTGGCTTCACGGGGGACTGACTCACCTTCTTTCAAGTTTCTGGCTCAAAAACTTTCAGGGCATGGCACTTTTTACGCTCGGTGCAAGTCTTGCAGGAACGGCATTTATTGAAGCATTTGTCGGACTTATTCTTTACTATCCTTTTTCAAAAAAGCAGAATCAGTTTTCACCGCTTTCAGTTTTAATAAGGATTTTCTGGTTTCCGTCGGTCTACGTTCTGTATGAATGGTGCAAATCAACGGGATTTCTTGCGTATCCGTGGGGAACCCTTTCAATGACCGCCGTAAGCTGGCCGGTTTTCATGCAGATTGCAGACATCACAAGCCAGTACGGCGTTTCTTTTCTCTTCGCTCTTTTTTCAAGCCTTACCGCCCAGTCAATCCTCACGATTTTTTCAGGAGAGAACCACGTATCAAAAACGATATGTTTTCACGCGCTTCACCTTGCCGCCCGCACGACATGCGCGCTTTTTACAGTCACGCTTTTGTACGGTACTTTTCAGTACACACGCCCGCGAAAACCGGTAAAATACATCAATACCGTAATGGTACAGCAGAACGAAGACACCTTCCGCGCAAACGAACTTGAATACATAAAAGCCTCCGAAACGCTCACAGACAGAGGGCTTGAAGAGTTTAAAGAAAAAGGCTTAAAAACCGACCTCATCGTCTGGAGTGAAGGCGTATTAAACAGACGCTGGCCGGATTCAAAGAGTTTCTACACATCTCTGCCTGACGAACGCCCGCTCTTGAACTTCATCGCCTCAAAAAAAACACCGTTCATAATCGGCGGAGCACTGATTTTAGATAAAGAAAAACATAAATATTCAAATGCAGCCCTTCTTTTCGACCAGAAAGGACAGTACGCAGGGGCATATTCAAAACTGCATTTAGTTCCGTTTGCAGAAGCAATTCCATTTGTTGATTACGAGCCGGTTAGGAAATTCATAAAAAAAATTGCAGGATTTTCTTACGGCTGGACGGCTGGTGCAAAAAACACGGTTTTCGAGGTTCCCGTTTCAACACCGCCGGAAAACAATTCTGCGGAAGAAGTAATTTCCCTCGTAAAGGACAGAAAGCCTCAAAAAACACCGTCCGTCATGGTTGCAGCGCCGATCTGCTTTGACGACGCCTACGGACACGTTTTTCGCGGACTTTTCAGGGCAGGCACGGAACTTTTCATGAACATAACGAACGATTCATGGTCAAAAACCCGCTCTGCAGAATACCAGCATTATGCCGTCGCAGCCTGCCGTGCAATAGAGTTCAGGACGACGCTTGCGCGCTGTACGAACTCAGGCTATACGGTAGTCCTCAACCCGGCAGGAAAAATCGTTGATTCACTCCCGCTTTTTGAAAAAATGCATTTAAGCCTGTCAATTCCAGTCTACGAACGAAAACTTACGGTTGCGGCAAAGTACGCGGACTGGTTGCCGTATTCCCTCATGATTTTCGCGTTGATTTACATTCTTTACGACACAAAAACCGAACAGTCTTTTGAACGTACACAGATTGAAACGTCACTTGTAAGAAGACGGCGCACCAGAAAAAGTTAGTCGGAATTCTTCAAAATTTTCCTCACAAATTCTCTTGCAATACTAGATTTAGTGTTTTAATATAGCAAAAGTTACAAAAAACGCTATTTTTGAGGGGATAATTTACATGCGTTGTCCATACTGTGGCAGTCTTGACGACAAGGTAATAGAGTCGCGCACCATGGCAAACGGAGAATCAATCCGTCGCCGCCGTGAATGCATGAGCTGCGGTTACAGATTTACAAGCTACGAAAGAATCGAAGAAAAGCCGTTCATGGTCATAAAACGCGACGGAAGACGCCAACCTTTTGACAGGACAAAACTCGAAAAAGGCATTTCCCGCGCACTCGAAAAGCGTCCGGTATCAACCGGCATGATTGAAAACATCATCAACGACATAGAAGACAGCGCAGTCATTTCTGCAAAGGCAAACAGGGAAATTTCAACCGCAGAACTCGGGGAACTCGTCCTTCAGCGCCTTTACGCAGTGGATAAGGTTGCCTACATCCGTTTTGCTTCAGTCTACAAGCATTTTGAAAATCTTGACGAATTCATCACGGAAGTAAACAGTCTCGGCAAAAAAAATCAGAACGAAGTTTCTGAAAAATAAAAAGTCAGCAAAAAACAAAATCAATAAAACGTGCTCAGGAGAGTAAAAAAGTGGAATTGAAAAAAACAGACGGCAGCGAAGACCAGTCAATTTTTCCTCAGTGGAGGAATTTTCTCGGTTCAAACAATGCTGAAGAAACAAAGGGCTTTTTGCGCCAGGTAGTAAAAAGAAACGGCTCAATAGAAAAATACGACAGACTCAAGATTGAATCGGCAATCAACAAGGCAATTGAAGCCGTTACGAGAATCCCGGACGAAGAAAAAGCAAGGCTTCTTACAGACAAGGTTGAAGAAAACCTGCGCGTTCTCCTTGCGGGTCGTCGTGCACATTCAATTCCTGCAATCGAAGAAATCCAGGATGTTGTAGAAAACGTCCTTATCGAAGCAAAAGAAGTTGAAGTTGCAAAAGCCTACATCCTCTACCGCGCACGCCACGAAGCAATCCGCGACCAGAAATCCTTGATGCTCGACATAAATGCAACGATGGACGGCTACCTTGCCCAGTCAGACTGGCGCGTAAAGGAAAATGCAAACGTCAATTTTTCACTCGGCGGACTTATCCTCCACAATTCGGGCACGGTAACGGCAAATTACTGGCTGAAAAACATCTACACCCCGGAAATTGCAGAAGCACACAAAAACTGTGCCTTCCACATCCACGACCTTTCAATGTTTTCAGGCTACTGTGCGGGCTGGTCTTTAAGACAGCTCATTCAGGAAGGGCTCGGAGGAGTTCCGGACAAGATTACTTCAAAACCGGCTTCTCACCTTTCAACCCTCGTAAACCAGATCGTAAATTTTCTTGGAATCATGCAGAACGAATGGGCAGGTGCTCAGGCTTTTTCATCATTCGACACCTATCTGGCTCCGTTCGTAAAGACTGACGGACTTGACTACAAGGGCGTAAAACAGTGCATTCAGAGTTACGTTTACGGCGTAAACACTCCGAGCCGCTGGGGTTCACAGGCACCGTTTACAAACATCACGCTCGACTGGATCTGCCCGGAAGACTTAAAGAACAAAAAGGCAATCGTAGGCGGAAAGGAACAGAATTTCACCTACGGCGACTGCCAGAAAGAAATGGACATGATAAACAAGGCATTCCTTGAACTCCTGCTCGAAGGAGATGCCGTCGGACGCGGTTTTGCCTACCCTATTCCGACTTACAACATCACGAAGGATTTCAGCTGGGACAGCGAAAATGCAAAGCTTCTTTTTGAAATTACAAGTGCCTATGGAACTCCGTACTTTCAGAATTTCATAAACTCAGACCTCAACCCGAGCGACGTGCGTTCAATGTGCTGCCGTCTTCGCCTCGACAAGCGTGAACTGCGCAAGCGCGGCGGCGGACTTTTCGGCTCAGATGAATTCACCGGCTCTCTCGGCGTCGTTACGATCAACCTTCCGCAGATTGCGTATCTTGCAAAAACGGAAGAAGAATTTTACGCGCGCCTTGACTACCTCATGGATCTTGCAAAACAGAGCCTTTGCATAAAGCGCAAGGTAATTCAGAAACTCCTGGATAACTGTCTCTTCCCGTACACAAAGCGTTATCTAAAGACGCTCGACAATCACTTCAACACGATTGGTCTGTGCGGAATGAACGAATGTTGCCTCAACTTCCTCGGCGTAAACATCGTAGACCCGAAAGGCTATAAATTTGCGGGCGAAATTCTAGACCACATGCGCGCAAAAATGCAGGACTATCAGGAAAAAACGGGAGAACTTTTCAATCTTGAAGCAACTCCTGCCGAAAGTACGTCTTACCGTCTTGCCCGCCACGACAAGACAAACTATCCAGCAATAATCACGAGCGGAAAAGACGAACCTTACTACACGAACAGTTCACAGCTTCCGGTTGACTACACTTCAGACGTTTTTGAAGCGCTCGACCATCAGGAAAAACTGCAGACAAAATACACGGGCGGAACAGTCTTCCACATGTTCTTAGGAGAACAGATAAAAGACTGGCGCGCCTGCCGCGACCTCGTAAAAAAGGTATTCACGAATTATAGGATTCCATATTTTACAGTCAGCCCGACATATTCAATCTGCCCGGTACACGGCTACATTGCAGGAGAACATTTTGAATGTCCGAAGTGCAAGGCAGAAAAAGAAAAAATCCTGCGTGAAAAGCTTGAAAAACTCGAAGCAGAACGCAATTCACTTACAAAAAAATAAAAAGTCATAAAAAAGGGAGATAAAAAATGGCTAGAACACTCGAAGAAATCAACGCAGAAATTGAATCAGTAAAAAACGAGCTCAACGACGTTCACGGAACGGAAACGGAAGTCTATGCAAGAATTGTAGGCTATTACAGAGCCGTAAGGAACTGGAACAAGGGCAAGCGTGACGAATTCAACAACAGAAAACTTTTCAGTGTAGAAGGTGGAGCATTTGAACCAGCTTCAGAAACTGCAGCAGATATTTCAGACACAAAAGACATAGAATCAGAAGAAACAGTTTTTTCTTCAGCAGCCTCAGGAATTTCAAATTATGAGTTCTTTATGAGAAAAACCTGCCCTAACTGTCCTCCGGTAAAGGCATACATGCAGGACGTTCAGTACAGCGGAACGGTAATCGACGTTGACACGGATTCAGGTCTGCGCGCAGCTGCAGAAAAAGGAGTTTTCTCTGCTCCGACGGTAATTTTCTATGACGAAAACGGAAATGAACTCGGACGCGGACACACGGTTGAAGAAATCAAGGCAGTTCTTTCTCCTGTTGAAGTAGTTGCATAAAACGGCAGCGGAACAGAAAAAATGACTCCAGAATGTGGCGCACTTGTCAAAACATCCCTCGTAGATTATCCGGGCAAGGTATGCGCCACAGTTTTTTTTAAAGGCTGCAACCTGCGCTGCCCGTACTGCTACAACGGTCCTCTCGTAACGGGCACGGCAGACGAAAGCGAACTTTCCACCATAGAAGAAATACAGAATCACCTTGCAAAGCGCAGAAACGTACTCGACGCGCTCACGGTTTCCGGCGGCGAAGCATTGCTGAATCCGTTTACAGTCCCGCTCATCACTTTTGCAAAAGAACTCGGCTATCTCGTAAAACTCGACACAAACGGAACGCAGCCTGAACTTCTGCAGAAAATAGCGGAGAATCCCGCCACCCGCCCCGATTTTATCGCCATGGACATAAAGACAAGCCCGGAAAACTACCATTCACTTTTGAACGCAGCCGCAGTAAACGACAAAACTGACTACGGAGCAGAAATCAAAAAATCGATAGAAATCATTTCAGACTATCCGGCGTCCCAGAGGGAATTCCGCACGGTTTTAGTTCCGACGCTCATAAAAAAAGAAGACATAAAAACAATCGCTAGACTT
>CAVJKK010000036.1:0-9395 GCA_963649855.1 Anaerovoracaceae bacterium | reverse complement strand
TTGCCGATGTGGCGGTTTGAATTAGGAATTTTAGAAACGATGTGGTCAATTTTATGGCGGATAGACTGGTACACGCCCGACATCGTCAGTTTTGAAAGATATTTTGAAACAGCGCCGGTATTTTCGCTGATGGACATCTGATTGTCGTTCAAGACGACGATCAGATTTTTTCCGAGCTGCCCCGCGTGATTCATTCCTTCAAGGGCAAGTCCTCCTGTCAAAGCTCCGTCACCGATTACGGCGACAACTTTCCCCGTTTTTTTCTGAAGTTCCCACGCTGTCAAAAGCCCGAGCCCCTGTGAAATGGAAGTTGAAGAATGACCGTTATCAAAAAAATCGTGTTCGCTTTCCGTACGGCGCGTAAAACCGGAAAGTCCGCCCTGCTGCCTTATCGTAGAAAAAGAAGAATAGCGGCCGGTGAGCATCTTGTGCACGTAAGACTGATGACTTACGTCAAAAATTATTGCGTCCTGCGGAGAATTAAACACGCGGTGAAGTGCAATCGTAAGTTCAACGACTCCAAGGTTTGAAGCCAGATGACCGCCGTTTTTTCCCACGACTTCTATAATTTTTTTCCGTATTTCCTCAGAAAGCTGAGGAAGATCTTTTTCGGGGATTTTCTTTAAATCTTCAGGAGAACTAATCCTTGAAAGCAGCATAGTAACCTTATTCTATACAAAAAATGACAAAATATCACAAAAAAAAAGACCGCGCAGTTTTTTCAACTTTCGCGGCCTGTTTCACGGGCATATATCAAAACACCTAAAAGATGTTACTTGCTCTTATGCCGATTGCGTCTAAGCATCTTCTTGCGCTTATGTGTAGCCATCTTCTGGCGCTTTCTTTTTTTACCACAAGGCATTACGGGCACTCCTTAATCAATAATTGGTTTTATAATTATCACTAAACCGGGTACTTTCGTCAAGCGCACGGCTTAATGTAAATTACTTCTGTTCGATGTTTTTGTACTGGATTTCTCTGTCAAAAACCTGTTTAGCGGCAAGGGAAACTACTTTACCGTCATAGGCACTGATTGCAGCATCCTTCATCATTGCAAGCTGAAATGCACGTCTGCTGGCTGCAACTGTAATTTCGTAAGCATTTCCAGTGAATTTTACAAGCTGTTCCAAAGGAAAAATCATTACTTACCTCCCATGTCAATTTGAATAAATTATTATATGACAAACGAAAAATGCTGTCTAGTATTCTATGGCAAAAAATTATCCACTTTATCAAACTCCCGTTAAATTTTATAATCGGCTCATGCGTAATTCTTCAACTCCGGCTACAATTCTTGCGGTAAAACAGGCTCTCGAAACCAACCGGACGGTTACGCTTTTAACCCCGGCGGATGGAATCGTCTATGCAACGCTTTTCGGCGGACCAAAGAGCAGACTCCGGTCTCTGGCAAGTCCCTTCAACTGCGGAACGGCATGGCTTTACAAAGATGAAACAAAAAAATCCTGCAAGCTGACGGATTTTGACGTAAAAACCTATCATCCTTCCTTCAACGAAAATCTTTTTAAGGCGTATGCTGCAAGTTTTGCGGGGGAAATCGTGATGAAATCACGGTGCGGCGGAAGTCCAGAACAGGCTTTTTATCTTTTGAACGGACTTTTGGACGGAATGGAACTTTCAGACGAAAACAACAGCCGTCTCGGTCTCGTGCGTTTTTTATGGCGGTATTCAGGCCTTCTCGGCGTGCGCCCGGACACACAGTTCTGCTGCCAGTGCGGAAAGCCGCTTACAGATGACAGCGTACTTTACAGCGAAAGCGACAACGGTTTTGTATGTTCCGACTGCATTCCCCGCGGAAACGTGCAGAAGGCAGACACTTTTATTTTATCAGGAAACGCCGTAACATATCTGCAGGCGATAAGCGTCCTTCAGCCGCGGGAAGTACGGGAAATAGTAATCGACGAGCCCACGCTTCTTGAACTACGGGATTTCTGCTATTCGTTCATACAAAGCGCCTGCAGCACGAAATTTCTGTCCCTCGAATCCGGACTTTCAATTTTGTGAACGGAAGACAGAGCCATGTTTTCGGCTGGAGGCTGTCTGAATTTGTATAATAATTGCCGGCAGATAAAATTTGTAAAAAAAATAAACGGGAAACATAAATGAAAACATGGAACAAAAAGCCTGTACAAAAAGAACTCGTGCAGGAGATGACTCAAAAGTACGGAATTGACCCGATCACGGCATCAATTTTAATCAGACGCGGAATAGAAAAAGGAGAAGATATTCTCTACTACCTCGAAGACGACAGACGCTTTCTGCACAATCCGTTCAAATTCAACAATATGGAAGACGCCGTTGACCGAATTCTTCAGGCGCAGGAAGAAGGCGAAATCGTGATGATATTCGGCGACCGCGATGTTGACGGGATTTCAAGCACGACGATTTTATACGAACAGTTAAAATCCATGGGAATTGACGTAGAATACAAGCTGCCGGCAGGAAACGACGGTTACGGGCTTTCAATCGAAGCGGTAGACGAGTTCTACAAAAAAAACGGAACTCTGATCATCACGGTGGACTGCGGAATTTCAAACAATGCAGAAATTGCACACGCCACAGAACTAGGAATTGACGCAATCATCCTGGACCACCACAACGCTCCTGAAAATCTCCCCGACTCTGCGATAATCGTTGACCAGAAATGCAAAGATTCAGGCTACCCGTTTGAAGACATTTCCGCCGCTGCAATTTCCTACAAGACGTCGCTTGCACTGCGGTTTTCAAAATCCGACCTTTACAAGCAGGACATCTGCCTTCTTACCGTAAGAAAGGAAGATGACGCGAACGTAATAGAATGTATAAAGGTGAGGAATCTCGTTGAACAGGAAGCACTGACAGAAAAAATCGTTCCGGGAAGCGTTCCGTTCAGCAGGACAAAACTCCTTTCTTTCTTAAGCGGGCAGCAGATTTTCGTGTGGAATGCAAAAGAAACCGCCGCACTGCTAAAAGAAACGTTCGGTTCGGGGGTTGAATTCAACTTTATGGAACTGAGCACGGAAATTTCAAAACTCATTCCGCAGGTTAAGGGAATGAGCCTTGCCGAGCTGAAAAAACACTCAAAAATCGCCAGATACCTGCCGGAATACTCGACGGAAGTCAAAGGCTTTTTCAATATTTTCGTCACCTACATCAACCTTTTCCTCAAAAAACAGTTCCCCGAAGACAGCCTTCAGGAAGAAAAAGACCTCCAGCTCGTTGCGCTTGCGGCGATTGCAGACATCATGCCGTTGAAAAACGAAAACCGTATTCTCGTACGGCAGGGAATCAGGGCAATCAATGCGGGAAAAGCACGTCCGGGACTCGTTGAACTTCTTTCAAAGCTCAAGCTTCTCGGCACGCAGCTGACAAGCACGAAACTGAGCTGGAACATCGTTCCCGTGCTGAACGCAACCGGACGGCTGGGACATCCGGAACTTGGAATGCAGCTTTTTCTTGAAGAAGACCCGGTAAAGCGCGACGCCCTTGCAGACAAAATCATCGCGTTGAACGAACAGCGCAAGGAATTAGGCTCGCAGGCGTGGACAATCGGCATAAAGACGGCAGAAGAAAGCATTAAACACTACGGCGGAAAACTGTGCGTCATAATCGACGGGAACATAAACCGCGGAGTTTCTGGAATCCTCGCGGGAAAACTTTCAAACACGTTCAAAGTGCCTTCGATGGCGATTACGTTTGTCGACGGAATTGCAATCGGTTCAATGCGAAGCTGCCGCGGCTTTGCACTTCCGCCGTTTCTCGACAAGATGTCGGATATTTTCATAAACCACGGCGGGCACAACCTTGCAGCAGGCTTCAGTTTTGAAGAAAGCCGGCTTGAAGAGTTCAAAGAAAGGCTTGAAACGCTTTACAGGGAAATCCATCTGCAGGACGAAGACGAAGAAACGGTTGAAATCGACGCTGAACTTCCGCCACAGTATTTAAAGCCCGACGTGCTGAAGCTGATAGACAGTTTTGAGCCTTACGGCTGGGAAAACCCGGAACTCACGTTTTTGAGCCAGGGACTGAAGATTCAGGACGCAATCTGCATGGGAAAGCCCGAGCCGGTTCATTTAAAACTGACGCTTGACGCAGGCGAAACGAAGTGGCCGGCAGTCTTTTTCGGAGAAGCAGAACGCCTTCACCGCGATTTTGAAAAAGGCGACCGCATAAACATCCTCTACCAGCTGCAGCGCAATACCTTCAACGGAAACGTAACCCCGCAGATGATTCTGTCAGAAACACAGAAGAGTTAAGCCTTAAATTCTGATGACGAAAGTCAATTTTTGTTTCTGCAATCGTCATGATGACGAATGTCGTTTTTTTAAATTTTCAGCAATCGTCATGGTGACGAATGTCATTTTTTTAAATTCACGCAATCGTCATGATGACGAAAGGTGATTTTTAAAATTTCAATCGTCATTAAGTAAATGTCAAACAGCCGTAGCCGGGGTTCTGTCCACGCATATCTTGAAACTGCGCCACGGACGGCGCAAAAACTCTGTAGACCGCAAGAAACGCAAGTTTCTTGGCACGACACGAGGTCGTACAGGTTCCCGGCGAGAGGCTATTTGATGTTATGACTTTTATCCGATGAGTTTTAAAAATTCTTCTTCCGTGATTACGGGGATGCCCAGTTTTGCGGCTTTTACGTTTTTGCCCGAACCGCTGGAAACGTCATTTGTTACGAGGTATGAAAGGTCTTTCGTTACGGAAGATTTGCACGTTCCGCCGTTTTTCTTTACGAGGGCTTCGGCATCTGCCCTTTTCATCGTCACGAGCTCACCGGTAAAACAGAACGACTTTCCGGCTAAAACGCCTTCTGCGCCGCCTTCTTCAACTTCAAGGATTTTATAGAGTGAGCGCATTTCCTCCGCATTTTCTGTCAGTCCTTCCGTAAAGTTCTTCGCGGAAATTTCTGCAAAACCGTAGACTGACGCAAAATCGTCCGCACCGGCAGTCAGGATTTTTTCCAGCGTGTTGAAGCCCGCATCAACAACTTTCTGAATCATAGTTTCGCCCATGTCTTCAATGTCAAAGCCCGCAATGAACGCGGCGAGGCTCATTTTTCTGTGCGACTGGATTGAATCAAAAACTTTCTGCGCCCCGAGGCTTTCTTTTTCTTTGAGCATGCTTTCTTCGTTCAGAAAATATGGCGCAAGTTCCGCCGCCGTAAGCGTGTAAAGGTCTGAAATTGAGCGCACGCGCCCGTTTTTAAAAAGCGACGTAACTAAAGTTTCGCCAAGGTCGCGGATGTCAGCGACTTTTACCCATTTTAAAAGCTGATGCAAAATCCTTTTTCCGCAGTTTTTATTCGGACAGAAAAGCCTCGTGCCTTCATCAACGAGAGCAGTTCCGCACGAAGAACACACCTGAGGAATCAAAACCGGCTGCAGACAGCTTCCACTCTGTTCTGCTTCAAAATCGTCCGGCAGAACGCTTTCGATTTTCGGAATGATTTCTCCGCGCTTGACGACTACAACTTTTGAACCGATTTTTACGCCGAGACGGCGCATCGTTTCAGGATTTGCGAGGGAAGCCCTCTGGACTGTCGTTCCGTTGAGCTGGACTTCGTCAAAAACGGCAACCGGCGTGTAGGTTGCGCCCGATTCACTCCATTCGACGCTGCGCACCGTGGTAACCGCTTCTTCAAGGCTGAACTTAAAGGCAATCTGGCGGTCGGGGCGGGCGCGGCTTGCGTCTGCGTGATTGATTGCCCTCTCCTTTACGACAAGTCCGTCGATGTCGTATTCAAGATTTTTCCGCGTTTCCATTACTGAAGCACGTTTTTCAATTACTTCTTCCGCAGATTTGCAGATGAATAGAGGAACCGTGTTGAATCCCGCATTTTTCAGCCACTGGATTTTTTCTTCTTCGTCCTTAAACGGCTGTTCGCCGGAAGTTGCCCACGCGTCATAGGTTATGAGCTTTAAGTTTTCGCTGCCCGTTCCGTCCTTGCGCTTCATGAGCCCGTTTGCTGCATTGCGGCAGTTTGCCTTGTCGCTGTAAAGCTTTTCGTGGACTTCGTGCGTCATTATGACTTCGCCACGCACTCCGCCCGTATAATCAATGATTTTTCCGTCCGAACCCAAGATTGCAGCGGGAACTCCGTGCATTTTCTTAGCGTTCTGGGTGATGTCATCCCCGATTGTGCCGTCTCCGCGCGTTACCGCCGCCTTTAAAACGCCGTGTTCAAACTGAAGTTCAAGGCTTGCGCCGTCAAGTTTGTATTCGACCAGATATTCTGAATATGCGTGATTTTTTGCCCAGTTCAGAAACTGTCCGGGATCTGCGGCTTTTTCCTGGCTTCCCATCGGCATGATGTGCCTTAATTTTGCAAAATTGCCGCTGTCCGCCCCTACTTTCTGCAATAAAGGATTCTGCGGGTCAAGGGTTTTCAATTCGTCCCAGAGCTTATCGAATTCAAAGTCTGAAATTTCTGCTTCACCGTTGTAATACGAAGCCTGATATTTTTTTATCAGCGTTACCAGCTCTGAAATCCGCGCCGTCCGGTCGATGTCAAAAAGGTCAAAAAGTTCGCCCATAGAAATCCCCTTAATTTTTTTTTGAAAATCTAAATCTTCTCAAACATCATTTCGTTGATTACGCGGTTTGCGTCAATTCCCTTCTGCTCAAAGCGGGTCTCAGGCCGCCACTCCTGATGAGGAGCATAGCCTTCAAACCTGTTTTTCAGTGCAGGCGTTGCTTCCAGCTGCTCAAGACCGAATTCCGCATACGGAAGCCAGTCCGTTACAAAATAAAGGTATCCGCCCTTTTTCAGCTTTGAAGCAATCAGGTCTGTTCTCGGACGCTGAATCAGCCGCCTCTTAAAATGACGTTTTTTCTGCCACGGGTCAGGGAAGAAAATGTGAAAAGCGTCAACGTCTTCGTCTTTTACCATGTTTTCGAGCACTTCAAGGGCGTCGTGTTCGATTATGCGAAGGTTTTTTAAGCCACGGGTGCGGATTTCCCCTAAAAGTTTGCCGATTCCCGGCTTATGGACTTCAAGTCCCAGATAGTTGATTTCAGGGTTGTTCTCCGCGATGATTGCAGTCGCCTTTCCCATGCCAAAACCAATCTCAATCACGACGGGATTTTTATTTCCGAAGATTTTTTCAAAATCAAGTTTTTCGTTTTTATATTCGATTCCGAAAACCGGCAGAAGTTCAGAATAATCTTTTTTTTCTGACGGCGTAAAATGCCCCGCCCGGATTGCAAATGTGTGAATCGTGTATTTCATCGATTCTTCAGGCGTCAGAGAGCGTTTTTTATTTTCTGTGTTTTCTGTTTTAAGATTTTCCATTTTTTCCTCAAAAAATTATCTGGTTTCGCTGAGCTTTTCCAGCGGCGGCTTGAAGACGAGATTTCCGGACACGTTAGTCAGAACCTTCCGTCTGTAAACCGCGCGCGTGTAGTCCCGCAGGATGTTTGAATTCGTTTTCCACGATTTTTTTGCAGTTCCGTAAAAAAGCATGTTCATCTCTTTGTCGTACAGGACGGTAATTTCTGAAAGCGATGAACCTGCAACGTTCCTTACGTTTTCAAACTCCGTTTCAAGAAGCTTTTCATCATAATCCACTTTAAAAACGGCAGAAACTTCCTCTCCGTCCGCCTGGGTGTACAGAATTTCATAATCTCCGTTTTCAATTTTCTGCCCCGAAGAAACTTTAAGCGAAGGATAGCCCACCCAGTTTTTCCTGTTGTGCGAAATCGTAACGGGGTCGGTAACAGTCCACGAAAGATTCTGTGATTTTAAGTCAACTTTTAACGTCCGGGCACGCTGCACTTCATTTTCCGTCTGAACGAAAACGCTCAGGGAAACTTCCGGCAGGGTTGAAGCAGAATAGTCAAACACCACCGCAGCATTCACCGCTAGGACGGCAGGCTCAGAAGCAGAGCACGAAAAGAACAGCACGGCAGAAGCGAGGAAAGAAAAACTGAAAAATGAAGTTTTAAAAAGGCTTTTCATTGCCCTAAAAGTTAAAAATCAGGTTGATGACAGTCAGATCGCTTGACGAAAACTGATTTACGATTGATTCAAATTTTACGTTCACCTTTTTGCACGCATCATCGAGGTAAGAAAGATAATAAAGCCCCAAATCCGTGCTTTCCTGACCTTCCGGCAGTTCGCGGTAAAAGTCAATCAGGGATTTTTTGTTTGTATCTGCGGATGCTTTTGATTCGATATTTTCCTTTACTTCCTGGAATTCATCGTCCTTGTTGTAAAGCGTAATCTGCAGCCTGCCCTGCTTTCCGATTGCACTCGACCCGCCGCCGAGTTTCCACGAAACGAAAACCTGCTCGTGATTGCGCTTCAATTCGGCAACGATTTTTTCGCGCTGTTCCGGGTCGTAGATGAGGGCGTCAACATCGTCAATTCCGGCGAACATACGCTTTGCTTCCTTGCGCATGTTTGAGTTTTCGCTGTTGAGGGCAAGTTCCATCACGAGAATCGAAATGTATTCTGCAACGCGGCTTTTTTCCATGTAGACCTGCAGAAGATGCCTGATTGCAATGTTGATCTGAGAAAATCCGTCTGTCTTGTAGAATTTCGTGATGATGTACCAGTTCATCAATGAAAGGCGGTTCAGGAATTTTTCCGTCATGAGAAGGTAGATGTTTTTTTCCTCGAGGGAATATTCCTTATTTTCCATGATTGATTTCCAGACCGGCTCAAGGATTTCTTTCCGCGCAAGCTGAATCGTCGCTTTCTGCGCTGCGAGTGCCTGGCGAAGCTGGTTTTCCGACATTTTTGTGCGTTCATCGATAAGCTGGGTCGGATTCTTGCGGTTATGTTTCTGTACTGCGTCCGTCTGAATGAAATCTGCAAAAAGCTGGCGGTCAAACTGCTTGTAAAGGAGTGAATACACGACGACTTTTGAAAGATCCATCACTTCCTGTCGCACAGAAACGAACTCCGACATGGAAATTTCAATTTTTGAGATATAATTTACGAGGATCATGTTCTGCAGAGACTGAGGAGAAAACGGATTCATTGAAATTCCGTATTCTTCAATGTTGTCTGCAAGGCGGAATCGCAGGAGTTTTATTTTATGGCTGATAAAGTGTGAAGCCCCTTCTTCCGTTAAAATTACTTTCAGGGGAAGGCTCAATGAAAATTTTTTGTCTGAAGGCATATTTACTCCGAGAAAAAGGTCAAAATCACCTTAAAAGGCTGAAGGTTTCAGATAACCGCTGAAACTCGATTATATTATAAGGGACTTGCATTGTAAACCTGTAAACTATATCCTAAAAACATGAGATTCTGCTCCGTGAAAAAACTTCTAATTTCTTTTCTGCTATTGAGTTATCCCGTATTGAGGATTTTTTCAGCCGAAGCAGAAAGCCCGGATTTGCAGGGTGTTTTTCTTTCCTCATTTATCGAGCAGGAACTGAAG